>JBATOB010000255.1:0-9076 GCA_049290655.1 Chromatiaceae bacterium
ACGCCGCCCCGGGGCACTGTCTGCTCGTCGATTGCCTGACGCTCTGGCTGACCAACCTGCTCCTGGCCGATGACGCCACCCTGTGCGGTCGGGAGGGCACCGCGCTGCTCCAGGTACTGCCGACCTTGCCGGGCCGGATCATTCTGGTCAGCAACGAGACCAGCCTGGGGGTCATGCCCCTGGGGGGACTCAGCCGGCGCTTTGGCGATGCCGCGGGCCAACTGCACCAGGACCTCGCGCCCCTCTGCGACCGCGTCATCCTCGCCGTCGCCGGGCTACCACTCACCTTGAAGGACGCATCCGTATGAGTTTGGACACGAGGATCGATTGGCTAGGGGTGCCGGCGGCCAGCCTGGACACCGAGGCCCAGCGGGCCGCCCGGGACCGCCAGGCGACCTTGACCAAGCCGCCCGGCTCCCTGGGCCGGCTGGAGGAGATCGCCATCCGCCTTGCCGCCCTGCAAGGCACGCCGCGCCCCCTGCTCGACCGGGTGCGCATCACCATCTTCGCGGGGGATCACGGCGTGGCGGCGGAGGGCGTGTCCGCCTTCCCCCAGGCCGTCACCGCCGAGATGATCAAGAACTTTGCCCGGGGCGGGGCGGCCATCTGCGTGGCCGCGCACTCCCTCGGCGCCGAACTCGAGATCATCAACCTGGGTACGGTTTACGACCCCGGGCCCTTGGCGGGGGTCAAGGACCAGCCCCTGGGCCCGGGTACCGCCAATATGGTGAACGAGCCGGCCATGACCGATCACCAGGTCGCCCTCGCCCTCGGCGCCGGCCGTCATGCCGCCGAACGCGCCCGCCTGGATGGCTGCCAGCTCTTCATCGGTGGCGAGATGGGGATCGCCAACACCACCGCCGCCGCCGCCCTGGCCTGTGCCCTGCTGGGCGCCCAGCCCACCGACCTCGCTGGTCCTGGCACCGGTCTCGACCGGGAGGGCATCGCCCACAAGGCCACCGTCATCCAGCGGGCCCTCGATCACCATGCCCCGCATCTCGCCTCGCCCTTGGAGGCCCTGCGCCGCCTGGGCGGTTTCGAGATCGCCGCCCTCGCCGGGGCCTATCTGGCCTGCGCCCACATGGGCCTGCCGGTCCTGGTGGATGGCTTTATCACGACCGCCGCCGCCCTCATCGCCACCCGCCTGCAACCCCAGGTCGCCGACTGGCTCTTCTTTGCCCACGCCTCCGCGGAACCCGGCCATGCCGCCGTCCTCGCGGCCCTGGCGGCCCAACCCCTGCTGGATCTGGGCCTGCGGCTGGGAGAAGGCAGCGGCGCCGCCATCGCCCTCCCCCTGCTGCGCCTGGCCTGCGCCCTGCACAACGAGATGGCCACCTTCGCCGAGGCCCAGGTCTCCAACCGGGTGTGAAGTCGCGCATGGCTTACGTCACACCGCGTGTCCACCGTCTCGACCTGCTGCGTCATGGCGAGACCCTGGGGGGAACCCGCTTTCGCGGGCGTCTCGATGATCCGCTCACCGAGAGAGGTTTGGAGCAGATGTGGGCGGCGGTCGGGCCAGGGGATGGCGACGGGGAGGGCATTAGGGAGTGGGACGGTATCGTCACCTCTCCCCTGGCCCGCTGCGCCGACTTCGCCCGCGCCCTGAGTCAGGGGCAGGGCATCCCCCTGAGTCTGGACCCACGACTCGCCGAGCTGGACTTTGGCGACTGGGAGGGGCAAACCGCCGCCGACCTGATGGCGACGGACGCCGAGGCCCTGGGTCGATTCTGGACGGACCCCGTGGCCCATCCCCCGCCCGGCGGCGAGCCCTTGCTGGCCTTCCAGGGACGCGTCCTGACCGCCTGGGACGAACTGCTGCGCCAGGATCGCGGTGACCGGACCCTGGTCATCAGCCATGGGGGCGTCATCCGCGTCATTCTCTGCCAGGTGCTGGGCTATCCCCTGGGGCGCCTGCTGGAACTGGACGTCGGCCTTGCCAGCCTGACAGGCCTCCGCGTCCGTAGCGAGGAGCAAGGCGCCAGATCTGGGGGGGGAGTGGGTGATGCCAAGGGCATCCTGGCTGGCGGGAAGTCCCCTATCGGCCCTGGCCCCAGGATGCGGGTCGAGCTGATCAGGGACCCGGCATGGCCATGATCCGGCCCTTCCTCATCGCCCTGCAATTTCTCACCCGGCTCCCGGTCCGGCTCGCGGGCGAGCTGGCGGCAGACGACCTCGGCCGCTCCCTGCTCTACTACCCCCTGGTCGGCCTCATCCTGGGGGGGCTCCTCGCCACCAGCGCCGGGCTGCTGAGCAGTGCTCCCCCGCTCCTGGCCAGCGCCCTGGTCCTGACCCTGTGGGTGGCCCTCACTGGCGCCCTCCACCTGGACGGCCTGGCCGATACCATCGACGCCTGGGCCGGCGGCCGCGGCGACCCCGAGCGCACCCTGGCCCTCATGAAGGACCCTCACTGCGGTCCCCAGGGTGTCACGGGTCTGGTGCTGGTCCTGCTCCTCAAATTCGCCGCCCTGGCCGCCATCCTGGAGGCCAACGACTTTCTCCCCTTGATCCTGGCCCCTTTCCTGGGCAGGACCGCCCTGCCCCTGCTGTTCCTGACCACCCCCTATGTCCGACCCGGCGGCCTCGGCGCCGCTCTGGCCTCCGGCCTGCCCCGACGCGCAGGCACCGGGGTCCTCATCGCCGCCGGCGCCCTCACCCCCATCATTGCGGGAGCCTCGGGCCTGCTGGCCCTGGCCTTTACCCTCGCCGCCTTTTATGTCCTGCGCCAGGCCATGAAGCATCGCATCGGCGGCACCACGGGCGACACCGCCGGCGCCCTGGTCGAAATCTCCGAGGCCGTCGCCCTCCTGGCAGGGTCAGGTCTATATTTGTAGCGCGAACCCCATTCCCGGACCCTCCCCCGTTTGTTGCCGCGCTTTGCGGACGATGCGGGCGACGGTGGTGAAATGGAGGCCGAAGAAGGCGCCAATCTCGGCATAGCTGTACCCACCCGTCGCATAGGCTGCCGCGATAATAGCCCCATCACGACTGCCCGCGGCCTGGCGAATTTGTGGCAAGGTGGGTGGGGGTCCCCGACGCTGCGGCTTGGGGATTTGGACCTCATCGCCCACATCGCCGCGTTTCTCCTGCATCCGGGCAACGAAACCCTCATCGCCCAGGTAGATCTGGCGATTCAGCCCGCCCCAGAGGCTCTCGGCACCGATGCCCTCCCTGACGAAGCGCCGGTAGGCCGCCTGGGCCTGGTCCCGCGTCCCCCCGAAGCTGGACAGGAGGGTGCCCGTGGTCAGCCAGGCCGGCGCCAAGGCCAGGCCCGCCGTCGCGCGATAACCGCTCCACGGTCAGGCGCTCGGATCATCAACTATCCCGGCACGCACTGGATTCAACACCAGGTAGCGGCTGAGTTGCTGCAAATAGCTGTCCGAGTCAATGAGAATCGCCTGGTAGCGCCCCTGGAACAGGTGCCCCGTGCGCCCGTGGCGACGGTTGGAGACTTGGGTGAAGACGCCGTTGATCTGGCGCATCCCCTTGGCAAGATTAGCGTCCAGGGTCTCCACGAACAGATGGTAGTGATTGGTCATCAGGCAGTAAGCATGGCAGCGCCACCGCAGCCGTGCGACGACCTCGGCGACCAGGTCGAGGAAGGCGAGGCGATCAGCATCATCTTCGTAGATCGCCTCGCGTCTGTCGCCACGCTCGGTCAGGTGATAAAAGGCGCCCGGAAACTCGATACGTAAGGGCCTTGCCATGGGGTGCGTCCCCGACGAAAAGGGTCTCGTGCTCCGATTATAGACCTGACCCCCTGGACAGGTAGCGGGCGAGAAAGGCGTCGAAGGGCTGGTCGTCGGCGGCTTCGATGGCGGCCTGGCAGCGCAGGGAATCCTGGGTGAGACCCTGGAAGAGGGCGAGGCGTTCGGGGGACGGGGGCCGCGCCAGGTAGGCCTCGCGATGGGCCTGGGACAAGCGTTGGGCGAAGTAGAAGAAGCTTTCGTGGCACTCGCGCATCTCGGCGAGCATGCGGGCGGAAGGGGTCAGGTCCGGGTCCAGGACCTTGGCCCGCTGCCGATGGAGACTCGCGACGCAGTGCCCCCCAGGGCCGCCATCGACCCACTCGGCGATGGCGGTCATGGCGTCGAGCAACGCCAGGCCCCAGTCACGCAAGGGGATGGCCTGGCCCGCGCGCTCCAGCCGCAGACCCGGTTCGCGGCCACGATGGGCTGTCAGGACCAGATTGTCGTCGATGGCGCGGCGCTCGCGGGCAGCGATACGGGGACTGTCGGCCAGGAAGCAGAAACGGATGAAGGCATCCATGAAGTGGAGTTGCTCCGCCGAGACACCGGCGGGCTCAAAGGCGTTCACGTCGAAAGAGCGCACCTCGATATAGCGCACGCCCCGCCGGCGCAGGGCCTGGGTCGGTTTTTCCATCCCCTCCAGCAGGGGCTTGGGGCGCACCGAGCTGTAGTACTCGTTCTCGATCTGGAGAATATTGGCGTTGAGCTGCCGGTAGCATCCATCAACCTTGACCCCGATGGCCTCGTAATGGGGACAGGGGGTCTCGATGGCCCAGGAGAGGCTACGGATATAGGCATCCAGGCTGTCGTAATTGGCCTTGATACCGGCGCCCTCCTCCTGGCGGTTCTGGTAGCCGATATCGCCCAGGCGCAGGGAGGTCGCGTGGGGATAGTGGAGGGTATGGGGGTCGAAGGCCACCAGATCGGTCTCGGCGCCCTGGACAAAGGTCTTGCAAACGGCGGGCGAGGCGCCGAACAGGTAGGGGATGAGCCAACCATAGCGCTGGATGTTGCGCACCAGGCCCATATAGGCCTCGGAGCGGAAATGGACGGGATCCTCGGCCTCCCCCATCAGGTCCTGGTAGGCGGACCAGAAATCATCGACGAAGGAACAGTTGTAATGGACCCCGGCGATGACCTGCATGGTCCGGCCATAGCGGTAGCCCAGGCCGCGCCGGTAGATGGTCTTCATGCGCGCCGCGTTGGAACTGCCATAGCGGGCCAGGGGGATGCGCTCCGCGCCCTCCAGGAGGCAGGGCATGCTGGCGCCCCAGAGAATCTCCTCCTCCAGATGGGCATGGATGAAACGGTGCAGATCGTCCAGGAAACCCAGCACCTCGCCCTTATCCGCCAGGGCCGGGGTGATGAGTTCCAGCAGGGCCTCGGAAAAATCCGTGGTGATGTAGGGGTGCGTCAGGGCGGAGCCAAAGACCGCCGGATGGGGCTTGGGGGAGATGGTGCCGCTAGGGGATACTCGCAGGGTCTCCTTCTCCAGGCCCACCAGGCCGGCGCGGAACAGGCCGGTCAGCCCGGCCCGCTCGATCGCCGCCATCCGGGCCCGATATCCCCAGTAGTCATCCATTCAGGACTCCCGGGAACCCGGGGCACTCCCCCGAACTCGAGGTGCCCATGCTGGCCCCGGTTCCGCCACCCGGGCCATCAATCGCGCTTGGCTTCCCGGACCCGGAAGGTATCGGCGCGCACCACATCCGCCAGGATGCTGGCGGCCTCGCGGATCTGAATTTGCTCGACGACCTTCTGCTGGGCCTCTATGAGCTCCTCGTCCACATCCTCGGCCTCCTCGTCGATAGGCGTCACGCCTTGGGCGCGCAGGAATTCATCGCGCTGGTGCTTGAGGATTTTCTCGCGCCGGTCGGCCTGAATCCGGCGATCGGTCTCCTTGAGGGACACCGTCTTCTCATCGTCGAGTTCGCGCAGCACCCGCTCGCGGGCGGTGAGCATGAGGAAACCGGGGTCACTGCCGATTCGCTGGGTGGAGGCCTCGCGGAAGGCGCCCAGGTCCCCCAGCTTGGTCTTGTCGTATTTGGCCGGATGGATGCTGTTCCAGGGCAGGGCATTCTCCAGGGAGCGCTCGCCATGCTCCGCCCCCTGGGGTGCGGTCGGGAAGAGGATATCCGGCTCCACGCCCCGCAACTGGGTGCTACCGCCACTGATGCGATAAAACTCGGCCATGGTCAGGCGCAGGCGGCCCAAGTCCTCGCCATTACCGGGGACATAACGATTGAGGTCGATCAGGGTCTGCACCGTGCCCTTGCCGAAGGTTGGCTCGCCAATGATGATGGCACGCCCATAATCCTGCATGGCGGCGGAAAAGATCTCCGAGGCGGAGGCGCTGTTGCGATCGACCAGGACCGCCAGCGGCCCGCTATAGGCGGCCCCGGCTGCGACATCGCTCTCGACCTCCACCTTGCCGAAGGAGTCCTTGACCTGCACCACCGGGCCCTTATCGATAAAGAGACCCGTCAGGTCAGTTGCCTCCGTCAAGGAGCCACCGCCGTTACCGCGCAGATCCACCACGATGCCATCCACGCCTTTGCGCTTGAGGTCCGCGAGCAGACCCTGGACATCGCGGGTGGTGCTGCGGAAGTCCTTGTCGCCATCGGACTCGGCGCGAAAATCGCGATAAAAGCCCGGCACCTCCAGGACACCGATGCGTAGCCCCCGGGCATTGGTCAGGTCTTCCAGCACATAGGCCTTGGCGGCCTGGTCCTCCAGCTTGATCTCGTTGCGCACCAGGGAGACGGTGCGGGTGACGCCGTCGGTGCCGGCCGACTTCGGCAGAATCTGCAAACGCACCACCGAGTCCTTGTGTCCCCGAATCTTGTCCACCACATCCTGGAGCCGCCAGCCGACCACATCCTCCATGGCCCCGTCCGCGCCTTGGGCGACGCCCACGATCCGGTCGCCGGAGTGAATGAGGCCGGAAAGCCGGGCCGGACCGCCTGGGATGGTGCGCTGGACCTCGGTGTAATCCGCGTCACCCTTGAGCACGGCGCCAATGCCCTCCAGGGACAGCCTCATGCTGATGTCAAAGTTTTCCGCCGTGCTCGGGGACATAAAGCTGGTGTGAGGCTCAAGCGTTTCGATGTAGGCATTGACGAAGGTTTGATAGACGTCGTCGCTATCGAACTGCCGCACCCGGCGCGCCAGGCCCTCGTAGCGCTCACCCAGCAGCTTGCGGATCTCGGTATCGCTCTTTTTGGCCAGCTTGAGACCCAGCCAATCATTTTTGACCCGCTGGCGCCAGACATCGTCCAGATCCGCGGCGTTAGCCACCCATTCCGCCTTGGCGCGGTCGAAGCGATACTGCTCGTCCTGGTCAAAACTGAAGCCCTTATCGAGGAGCCCCATGGCAAAGGCGATCCGGTTCTCGACGCTCTTGCGGTAGAGGCGGAAGACCTCGAAGCCCAGATCGACCTTGCCGCGCTTGAGATCATCGTCCAGATGCTTGAATTCACGCTTATAGCGATCAACTTCCTGCCGGGTGAAGAAGGAGCGGTTGGGGTCCAGTGACTTGAGGTAGGCGACGAAGATCTGATCGGCAAAGGCGTCATCCAGGTTGACCTTCCGATAGTGGAAACGCTCCAGGACCTTGTTGATGACTTGGGTCGTCTTCTCCTGACGGGCCTTCGGTTGCAAATCCCCGATCGCCACATCCTGTGACTTGGCCCCCACGCAGCCGCTGGCTAGCACCAGCAGGGTTGACAGGAGGAGATGGATAAAGGGACGACGGGGCATTTTCATGCGCGAGTACTCTCGAGGTGATTCCAATTGGGTAACTCAGACAAGTTTGCAGGGCCAGGGTTCGGTCCGTTCGAACCTCATCCGGGCGCCTTCAAGCCGACTGCCCGCCCTGGCGATAGACCTTGCGGCGAAAAAGGTCGGTACGGCGACTGACGACCCGATCAACAAAAAGGGTGCCGTCGAGGTGGTCCATCTCGTGCTGCACCGCCCGGGCCTCGTAGCCCTCCATCTCGAAGTCCAGGGGCGCCCCCTGGGGATCACAGGCACTCAGGCGAATCTTGCCGGCACGAATGACGTTACCGGTGTAATCCGGCACGGACAGGCAGCCCTCCCGCGCCATCTCGAAGCCATCCCAGTGGGTGATCTCGGGATTGACCAGGACCAGATAGCCGTGATTGGGTGTATTCTTGCGGCCGGAGACATCCACGATGACGATCCGCTGGAAGACGTTGACCTGAGGCGCGGCGATGCCCACCGCCGCTGGCCCGGCCTGGCGGGTCTCCTCCAGATCGGCGATGAAGGCTCGCAGTTCATCATCGAAGTGGGTGACGGTTGCGGAGACCTGGCGCAGCCGCTCGTCCGGCAGGGTGAGAATTTCGAGTACGGCCATGATTAACCGATCAGGGTCTCGACGGCCGAGATATCCACCGCGATGCCACCGGCCACCAGACCGGCTACCGCCGCCTGCAAGGCCTCGAGGGGGCTTTCGGAATAACCCTGGATGTTCATCAGATAGAAGGGGCGCTGGGGGTCGCCACCGACATCGGACTCCAGTTCCAGAATATTAAAGCCTACCTGGGCCAGGGCCCCGGTCACGTCAGCGACGATGCCGGCGCGGTCCGCCCCGGCGACACGCACCTGGACGTTAGGGACCAGGTGCCGATGCAGACCGCCACCCATGGCATCGATGTGCAGGCACAGACCCAGATCCGCCACCACGGGCGCCAGGGCCTGGCGCAGCCGCTCCGTCCCGCCCACCACCTCGGCCATCAACATGATGGTGAAATTGCCGCCCAGACGGATCATGGAGGCCTCGCCCAGACTGCCTCCCGCCTCGAAAATGGCCTGGGTGACCCGGGCCACGATACCAGGCCGGTCCTCCCCAACCAGGGTCAACATGTGCCATTCAGCCAAGATTCACCTCGTCGCGCACTCGGATTTGTGCCGCATGGTACGTCGAAATGGGTAGTGGGGGAAATCGGAAGCCCTACGCATGATGGGGCTCGATCCAGATGAGGCTGGCCATGCGCCCCGTGGCGCCGTCCCGGCGATAGGAATAGACGCGCCCGGCATCCTGGAAGGTGCAAAGGCCCGCCCCCCGGACGTCCCGCACGCCGAGCCTGGCGAGCCTTTGGCGCGCCAGCAGCGGCAGATCCGCCAGCCACTGGCCCTGGTTACGGGGGGTGAAGGCGGCCTCGGCCTGCCCGTCCCACTCCAGAAAACGCTCCCGCACCTCGGCCCCCACCTCGAAGGCCCCGGGCCCGATAGCGGGGCCCATCCAGGCCAGCAGGGACTCGGGGGGGCCCCCGAGACGGGCCAGGGCGGCCTCGATCACGCCTGCGGCC
>JBATOB010000256.1:0-6996 GCA_049290655.1 Chromatiaceae bacterium
GGGGACGCGTCGTGACGGCGCCGTGACCCGGAGCGGGGCGGCCGGGGCCACAGGGTGGTCGCCGAGCGCCAGGCGCAAGGGGGACGGGGATGTCCCGTTTCGCATCCTGAGCACGGCGACACTCCGACGGCCTTGGTCGCCAGCGGCGCGTTAGCCTGGCGACAGGTCTCGCGCCAGGTGGCGATCTGTTCCGCGAACAGACCCTTACGTCGACAATACTCGCCCAGTTCCAGCGCGTTGAGGAGCGCCGTTTCTACCACCACGGCAAACTTCTCCTCGCTGGCGAGCGTTCCCAAAGCTGACGAGGCGGTGGCCGGTAAACGCTCAGAGCCCACGGCCTGGCGGCGCCAGCCGTAGAGGGTATCGCGCGGGATGCTGGTCTCGCGTACCAACTGCGGCACGCTGACGTTGTTCGGCGGCAGCATTTTGGCCACCATGCTGTCTTTCCGTTCTGTCGAATAGATTCTCAAGATTGTCGCCTCGTTAGAGTCCCGGAGCGCTCGTGCCGCGCCCGCTGGGGGTCCGGGTCGGTGATGCCCCATCCTCACACAAACCTCCCAAGGGAGGCGACTTCTATCCTGACACCTGGGGGGCGCGGCGCTACCAGCAGATTGGCAAGCTGCAGGTCGAGATGGCGTGGCTGAAAAAAATCGGGTCAGCGCCTCTAAGCCTGGCGGCCAAGCGTGGCGGTATTGAGCCCGGGCATCCTCAGCTGAGCATCGTGCGCCCATGTGCCTTGTTGAGGCTGTCGCGGGCCTGCGATTACCGCGGTGAGCCCCTGGCCCAGGCCAGCGCGGAGAACTTGACCCTGATGCGCCTGATCGACGAGGCGTAGACCCGCCATCCCTGCTACGGTAGCCGCAACCGGACATCCTTGCCTGCGGGCGCAGGGGTATGCGGTCATCCGCAAGCGGGTGCAGCGCCTGATGCGGCGCCTGGGCCTCCAGTCGGTGGCGCCCAAGCCCCACACCTCGCGACCGGTACCGCAACACCGGGTTTATCCTTATCGGCTAAGGGGGTTAGCGATCACCCGGCCTGACCCGGTGTGGTGCACCGACATCACCTCTATCCGCCTGGCCCACGGCTTCGTCTACCTCACGGCGGTCATGGACGGGTACCGTCGCTAGGTGTTGTCCTGGGAGGTCTCGGTGACGATGGCCGAAGCGTTCTGTATCAGCGCCTTGCAGAGCGCCTTGCGCGGTCACGGCCGGCCGGAGATCTTCAATAGCGATCAGGGTGCCCCGTTGACCAGCCAGACCTTTACTGCCGTGCTCAAGGCCGCCGGGGTACGGATCAGTAAGGATGGCAAAGGGCTGGCGATGGACAACATCATGGTCGAGCGGCGGTGGCGGACGGTGAAGTACGAAGAGATTTACCTCCGGGAGTACCGGCGCGTGACGGAATTGATCACCGCCCTCAAGGCCTACTTTCGGTTCTATAACCACGAGCGTCCGCACCAGAGCCTGGGCGGAGCGACCCCCGCCCAGGTCTATCGCGGCGAGGCCGCCCTGGCCCTGGCGGCCTGAGCGCGATGAGAGCGTACGCCGTGAGGATAACGCGTGAAGGCTGCCAGCGGCCGCTTATCCACACTCACTTACCAGTTATCCCCTCGCCAGACGAAGACGCCTGCGGCGCAACCACCACCAACTTTTTATAGCTTATTTTGGGTGGGGGCTGTCTTGACGGAGGGGTCCACCTCAGGGTGCGGGTCGAGGCTAATGTCTGGCTCATGGGGATGGCGGGCGGAATGGGCGGCTTTAAAGAGAGTCTGGAGCGCCCCGATCCAGGTCCAGGCGCAGCGTCGGGTTGTCGGCGGCCAGGGCGCGGCGAGCCTCGGGCTGGATGTACTCGGCGTCGATGTGGACGCTGCCACCGTCCCGATAGACGTTGACGATGGTGTCCACGTGCTCGGCGATCTGGCCATATTTCTCGTCGGGGGCGGCCAGCAGCACCTGGAGCCCCAGTTCGTCGAGGAAACCGAGGGCGCTGACCGTGTTCTGCAGGTCCAGCTTGGAGAAGGCCTCGTCGAAGACGGCCAGGGCCATGCCGCCGCGCAAGTGGCCATCCTGATCGCGCTCGATGCGATAGGCGGCCAGGGCAGCGCCGATGGCCACGTAGAAGGGTGACTGGTGCTCCCCGCCGGAGCCCTTGCCGAGGCGCCGGGAGAGGAGTTCCGGATTGCCGCCGCCCTCCTTGTCGTCGCTCATGCGCACGTCGAAGTGGTAGTATTGGCGGTAGTCCGCCAGGCGCTCGTCCCAGCCCCCGGCGTGGCCCTCGCCCCCCGCGGCCTCCATGAGCAGGTTGCGGACGCGGGCGATGGCCGCGCGGTGGGGGTGGTTGGGGTCGGTGGCGGCGTCGAAGAGGCCGCCGACGTCGCCGCCTTGCTCGGGGGCCCAGGCCAGCACCCAGTCCAGAATCTCCTTGAGGTCCGGCTCGGGCTGCTTGATGAAGCTGTAATACTGGCCGTGAAAGGGGCGGCTGCGTAGGCTGCGGTTGAGCTCCTTGCCTGGGTCAGCTCGCGCACCACCCAGGCGGCCAGGGTCAGGGGGTCCTCGGCGGCGCCGCTGGCGGGTTTGTGGTCGGGTGACCAGGCGGCCCAGTAACTCGTCAGGCCCTCCCGGGCATTGGCCCGCTGCTTGATCGTCATCTTTTCCTGGCCGAGGGCCCGGCGCTCGGCCTCCGTGGCCAGGGCCTGCCAGGCTGCGGGGCCTCCTCGGCGAAGGGCTCCTGGGACTGGAGCTCATCGAGGTGCTCGGATGCCAGGGCGGCATCGAAGCCGGGGGTCTGTTGGAGGTTGTGGCGGCGTTCGGCGACGGCCTGGGATGCCCGCTCCAGGGTGGCGAGGCTGGCCTCTTCCACCTGGCGCCACAGTATCCGGTCGCCCTGGTCCCGGGCCGCCCGCTCCCGGGCGACCGCCAGGCCATCGCGCTCGGCGGCCCACCGCTTGACCTTCTCCTGGAGGCGCCGGAGATGGGTGTCATCCCGGAGGGCCTGCTCCTGGGTCTGGAGACGGTCGAGCTCGGCCCGGGTCTCCTACCGGGGGGCCGTCAGGCCCACCAGGTCCGGGAAGCCGCGCAGGCGGTCGTTGAGCGGCATGAGTTGCCGTTCGCGCAGGTCTTGGATGGCCGCCTTCTCGGCCTGTTTGCGGTAATGGGCCGCCTGGTCCCGGTCGAATTGGGCCTTGAGGGCTTCCAGGGCTTGGGGACGGGGCCGGGGGGTCCGGTCCACCAGGTCCGACAGGACCAGATCCAGGCCGGGGGCGATGATGCGCCCGTCGATCACCTCTTGTGGCTCGTCCAGCCGGGCGTGCAGCGCCAGGCCGATGCTGGTGGCATCACCCGTCTGGTCGTCGCGGAACACTAGGGCCAGGTAGCTGATGGCCTGGTCCCGGGGGCGGAACTCCTGGGACAGGTCCGGATTGCCGGGATCGCGCACCACCCCGAGGCAGTAGTCGCGCAGGCTGCGGGTGCTCTTCTCCCCGGCGCTGGCGTTGGGGTTCCACCTGCGCTTGTCCCCGCCCACCAGCACCGCCTGGATGGCGTCCAGTAGGGACGACTTACCGGAGGCATTGGGGCCTATGACCGCCGGGTGACCTCATGCTCGCCGGTGGGGGGCGCGGTCAGGGCCTCCGCGTCCTGGTCCTGCTCCTCCTGTCAGGCCACCGCCATGACCGCCAGCCGTTCCCCGATCTCGTGGCGCACCCTCTCCCGGGAGGGGAAGACGTCCGCGTGGATCTGATCGAAGAACAGCGGGTAAGGGTCCAGCAGCAGGGCCCCATAGGTGCGCCGGTTGGCGCTGGCCAGGAGCGAGAAGAGCCGGTCGGGGACGCGGTCGAAGAGCTGGGTCATGAGGCGTCCCCGACCAGGTCGAGCGCGCGGGCCTGGCGCTCAGACGCTTCGCGGCGGGATGATGTCCTTCAGGATGAGGTGATCGATGACAATCTCGGCGAGCTGGTCCGGGGTCTGTTCGCCGCCGGGCAGGACGAGTTCCGGGGCCTGGGGAGCCTCGTAGGGGTCATCGATGCCGGTGAAGCCCTTGAGTTCGCCGGCCCGGGCCTTTTTGTAGAGGCCCTTGGGGTCGCGCCGTTCGCAGATCTCGAGGGGGGTATCGACGAAGATTTCGATAAATTCACCCGGGCGCAGGGTGCCACGAATGCGGTCGCGGTCGATGCGGTAGGGGCTGATGAAGGCGGTCAGGGCGATGAGGCCGGCCTCGCAGAAGAGTTGCGCCACGGCGCCGATGCGGCGGATGTTCTCCTCGCGGTCGATGGCGGAAAAGCCGAGGCCGAAGCGGCTGGCGAAATCCGGGCCATGGGTGTCGCGCAGCATGCCCGGCCCGGCGTTGAGCCCGTGGCGCACATTGTCGCCATCCAGGACGGCGCTGTGCAGGCCCAGGCCATGGAGGCGGTGATCCAGGGTGTTGGCGATGGTGCTCTTGCCCGAGCCGCTCAGGCCCGTGAACCAGATCACACAGCCGCGGTGACCGTGCAGGGCCTCGCGGCGCTCGCGCGTAACCTGATGTTCATGCCAGGTTACGTTGGTTTCGTTCGACATGGTAGTGGGGGATTCCGAAGATTGGGGGTTAACAGAGGGACCGCATCATGGCTTGAAAGGGGCTTTCCTTGCAACCCAGGGGGCGCTGGCTCAGCAATTCCAAACTGTCCCTCATGCCCCTGGAACTGCTCGACCAGCTCGCCGCCTAGATCCCGCCGCTGCGTCGCCGTCGCTACCGTCATGGCGCGGACGCTCGCCCTGGGCCTGCTTTCCAAGTACGCCATCGACAAATCGCGCAGCGTGCGCGCCAGCTACCAATACTCACGCCTGCGCTCATTAAGCTTCACTTGGCGACGCCCGACCGTCAACGGCGCGTCCTCCCGCCGCGACGCATGCGGGCCTTGAAGCCGGAGCCCATAGTTGCCCCGGCTCCGGCGGCCCATGGGTCATGAGTCATTTCCGGGGCTTTTCCTTGCAGGTAGCGATCCCGGGGAGGGCGATCCTGGGTCAATAGCGGATCACCGCCATCACCAAGGCGACCGCCGCGACGACCAGCAAGGCGATGCGCCAGTCGAGGCCGATGCTCGGGACCAGGCCCCCAGCCCCAGCAAGACGATGCCGACCACGATTCGTCCGGCGTGGTCCATCCGGCCAACATCGCATGTCATGGATGCCTCCAATCTGAGCTTGCGCCCTTGGCTGTCAACCGAGCCGATTGCCTTCAGGCGCCCCGGCGCGGTTTCAGGATTTGATCATTCTCTCCTAACATGCCGCTTCATACTTGAACTAAACAGGATCGTTACCATCCTATATAGCGAATACGGAGGAATCATGTTGCGCATCGCCAAGCTCACCGATTACGCCATCGGCCTGATGGCCCACATGGCCCGTTCGCCTGGCCGCCAGGTCAGCGCCCAGCAGTTTTCCCTGGAGACCGAACTGCCGGTGCCGACCGTGGCCAACCTGCTCAAGCGGCTGTCCCGCGCTGGCCTGGTCTACAGCACGCGCGGCGTGGCGGGCGGCTATGGTCTGGCGAAAAACCCCAAGGACATCACGATGGTGGATGTCATTACCGCCATCGAGGGCCCGGTGGCCTTGACCGAATGCGCCCTGGGCGCTGGCAATTGCAGCCTGGAGGCCGGCTGTACCACTCGCGCCCATTGGCGCCTGATCAACCAAGCCGTGCGCGTGGCCCTGGAATCCGTGAGCCTGGCCGTCTTGGCGTCGCCCCCGGCACGGACACGCGAAACTGGCATCAGGATGCCGCGCAAACAGGCATAAGGAGGAGAAAAGCATGGACAACCTTGAATTACAACGCCACCTGGACACGGAGTATCGGTGGGGCTTCGTCACCGACATCGAGCAGGACACCCTGCCCATGGGCCTGGACGAGGATGTCGTCCGCCTGATCTCGGCGAAGAAGGGCGAGCCCGCCTTCATGCTCGACTGGCGGCTCAAGGCCTACCGGCACTGGCTGACCATGACCGAACCGAAATGGTCCAGCGTGCGCTACCCGGCCATCGACTACCAGACCCTGCACTACTACTCGGCGCCCAAAACCAGGGACAGCGGCCCCAAGAGCCTGGCCGAGGTCGATCCCGAACTCCTACGCACCTACGAGAAGCTCGGTATCCCCCTGGCCGAGCGCGGTGCCCTGGCTGGCGTAGCGGTCGATGCGGTGTTCGACTCGGTGTCCGTGGCGACCACCTTCAAAGACAAGCTGGAACAGCTCGGCATCCTGTTTTGCCCCTTCTCCGAGGCGGTTATCAAATACCCCGAACTCGTGCAACAGTACCTTGGTTCGGTGGTCCCCTACACCGACAACTTCTTCGCCAGCCTGAACTCGGCGGTGTTCTCGGACGGTTCCTTTGTCTACGTGCCCAAGGGGGTGCGCTGCCCGATGGAACTGTCGACCTATTTCCGCATCAACGCCCGCAACACCGGCCAGTTCGAGCGCACCCTGATCATCGCCGACGAGGGCTGCTATGTAAGCTACCTGGAGGGCTGCACGGCGCCCACCCGAGACGAGAACCAGCTCCATGCCGCGGTAGTCGAGCTGGTCGCACTGAAGGACGCCCGGATCAAGTATTCCACGGTCCAGAACTGGTACCCCGGTGACGCCGAGGGACGCGGTGGCATCTACAACTTCGTCACCAAGCGGGGCGATTGCCGGGGCGAGCGCGCCCACATCTCGTGGACCCAGGTCGAGACCGGTTCGGCCATCACCTGGAAGTACCCGAGCTGCATCCTGCGCGGCGACCATTCGGTGGGCGAGTTCTACTCCGTGGCCCTGACCAACCACCACCAGCAGGCCGACACCGGCACCAAGATGATCCACATCGGCCGCGACACCCGCAGTACCATCGTGTCCAAGGGCATCGCGGCCGGCCACGGCAGCAACGCTTATCGGGGCTTGGTCAAGGTCCTGGCTACGGCCGAAGGCGCCCGTAACCACACCCAGTGCGACTCGCTCCTGATGAGCCCGACCAGCGCCGCCCACACC
>JBATOB010000257.1:0-2822 GCA_049290655.1 Chromatiaceae bacterium
GGTCCGAGACCCCGTGGCGGCGCAGGCAGCGGTCGAGGCCGGAGCGCGACCCCCCCGCGTTGAGGCACTCGCGGGTCACCGCCAGTAGGTCATCCCGGGGCAGCAGCCAGGACTGGCGCCGGGCCACCACCACCGCCTCCTGGGCGGGGGAGAGGGGGGTGTGCCGGTGGTGTGGGCGGTGGGAACGGTCGGCACCAGCCTCCCGTCGCCGCCACTGGCGCACGGTGGCCTTACTGAGGCGATGATGCCGGACCAACTCGGCCATGGACAAGCGGTGACGCGCGCAACTCCCGGCGGATGGCCGGGGGGGTCCGGGCGTTCTGGTGCAAGTTGACTGGCATGGGTGTGGTCTCAGTCTGAAGTGGCGATGGCTAGCCCGGTTTCGACTATTCGGAGTACGTGACGAGCTAACGCATTGTATTTGATGATCACGAGATCTAAAGGTCGGCACTACAGGCCAGGTTAGGCGGCTTGGCTCATCATCAAGTCGGCAGTGATCCGTGGTGGCGGTTGTTCAGGCAGCTGCAGGTGCAACTGCTGGAGCAGGAGTTGCTGATCCCGCTCCGGCTCGGTATAGCGGCTCAGGATCAAGGTTCGGCCATCAGTGGTTGGCAGCTGGACATCGATCATCTGCCGGGCCGCGAATTTCTCCAAGGCGGCGCGCGGGGTCAGCCCGGGACCCCATGCCCGCAGGCGATGCTTGAGGGTGACTTGTAGGCAGTAGGCGAGGAAGGCGACAAAGATAGGCGCCTCGATGCGATCCTCGCGTTGGTGGAAAATGGGACGTAATGCCAGATCGTGCTTGAGTTCCTTGAACGCCTGCTCGATTTCCGTGAGTTGGATGTAATACTGCCAGAGCTTGGCCGGATCGGTGTCGCGGAGGTTGGAGCGGAGCAAGTAGCGCCCTTCACGGCGCCGAGCCTGACGTAACTTCTTGCGATTGATGGTAAAGGTGAAGGTCTGCGGCGTGACCGCTTCATGGGCCTCGGGTAGGCGGAGAGTGAGCAGATAATAGGCGCGACCCGCCTCCTTACGGGCGGCCCCCAGCTTCAGCAGCAAGTCATCCCGGCTGGGCTGTTGGCGTTGGAGTTCTTTGAGCCGTTGGCATAAGCGCTTGAGGCGTCGGCGACGCATCGCACGTTCCTTGTCCTGACGGCCGAGGCTACGAGCCAGGATATAGACTTCCTCGTCCCGCGACAGGAGCTTGACCTCGACGCGCTCGCGCACCCCCGCCCAGGGTTGGGCGAGGAAGGCCTTCTCCAGTTGGGACAGCCGTCCCTTGGGGGTGCCCACCAGATATTGGACGGGCGGTGTCGCGCCCCGCATGAGCGCCAGACTGTCCTCGGTGGGGATGCCATGGTCCATGATCCGGATCCGTTCCGCCTCACCGTATTGGGCTTTGATCTTGGCCAGAAACGCCGCCAGGGTGGTCTTGTCGCTCGTATTGCCCGCCAACACCTCATAGGCCAAGGGAAAGCCCTCGGGGGTGACGATGAGGGCGATGACGACCTGGACGCAGTCGGGGCGCTTGTCGCGACTGTAGCCGTGTTTGCGCTTGCCCGACCCCGGTGGGTCACACTCGAAATAGGTGCTGGTCAGATCATAGAGCAGGACCTCGAAACGGATGCCGAACAACGATTGCCAGCGTTCGCGCAACAAGGAAAACAGGGCTGGTTTATGCACCAGCAGCTGGTCCAGACAGCGGTACAGGGTGTGACTGTGGGCGATGCGGAAGTCTCCCCGAGCAGGTCACCCAAGGCGCTATGGTCGTACCAGTGGCGGTGCAACCGCCATTCGCTGCCGGGATCGATCAGGCGGTAACACACCAGGGTCTTGAGGACGTTGAGCCACCGGGTGCCCTTGCGGCTGGGCGGCAGGCGGGGGCGCCAGAAGTCGTCGAGGCACAAAAGTGACCAGAGTTCGCAGGCCAGCCAGCAGGCGCCCCATGGTCGTGGTCGGCATAGGCGCAAGCCGCTCAGACGAATCTGGACGATATCGCACTCCAGCACGGGTGGAGTGCGGTCATCGGGGAAGAGCGCCACTTGGGTGGGGGCATCGCCCGCCGGGTCCACTACCTGAAGGGTGCGGCACCAGGCGGCACGCTGGCTGTCGTTGATCTCGCCGAGGTAGAGCACCTGGCGTTGCACGACCCGGCCATCGGCCGTGCGGCGGTTTTCGACGATACTCCAGTAGCGGTGATCCTTGCCGTCTTTGCGGCGGTTCTTGTCGCGCAGGAACATGTGACCAGTGTCCGGAAAAACCCGGATGCCCTCAAGGGGGTAGGTCGGCACTACAAGCCCTTTAGGACCCGCTGGTACTGCTACTTCAAGCAGTTAGACAGCGATAACAGCCTATATTGGCGAAAATCGAGGTCGAATAGTCGAAGTCGGGCTAGCGGGGCGGCGACCCCCGGGGCGGCGTCTCCCCCCAGGGCCAGGTACTCCAGAACCTCCCGGGCACGGAACATAAGGATAGCTCCTGACTGGGTATATAATCACACGGGGCGGAACACATAGACATGATGTTAACAGAGCTTTCTTGAATAATGCATGAATGACATCATCTAGCAAGCAGGCAGCGAAATCCGGGAGGGAGGCCGCCCAGCTATCAGATGCGGGGAACTGTCCGGAATGCATAAAGAGCGATATCTAATTATCTGATTTTATTGCCACACTTCAGCCTTTCTCACCCCTTGATACACACCAGCGGCTCCAGCCGCGCCACCAGGCGGGCCAGGCCGGCACGGTCGGTGGCGGTAACCACCTCGCTGACGTCCTTGTAGGCGCCGGGGGCCTCCTCGGCCATGCCGCGTGGGGAGGGGC
>JBATOB010000258.1:0-4927 GCA_049290655.1 Chromatiaceae bacterium
GTCGTCCACCACCAGACCGATGGCCAGTACCAGGGCCAGGAGGGTGAGGATATTGATGGAAAAGCCCAGCATCCAGATGGCCAGGAAGGTGGCGATGAGAGACACGGGCACCACGACCGCCGGCACCAGGGTGGCGCGCCAACTGCCGAGGAAGAGGAAGATGACCAGCACCACCAGGAGGATGGCCTCCCCCAGCGTCTTATATACCTCGCGCACGGCGCCGCGGACGAATACCGAGGAATCGTAGCTCTGATGGAGCTTCATGCCCTCGGGCAGGGTCTGGTTGAGGCGCCCCATCTCCGCCTTGGCCGCCTCGGCGACGGCCAGGGTGTTGGCGGTGGATTGCTTGACGATGCCGATGCCCACCATGGGCAGGCCATTGCCGCGGAAGGAGATGCGGTCCTCGTCCGTACCTAGTTCCACCCGGGCGACATCCCCCAGGCGCACCAGCGAGCCGTCATCGCCCCGGGCGAGGGTCAGGCGGGCGAAGTCCTCGGCGGTTTGAAAGGCGCGCTCGGTGCGCACGCTAAACTGGCGCTGGCGGGATTCCACGCCCCCCGCCGGCAATTCCAGGTTCTCGGCGCGCAGGGCCTCCTCCACCTCGTCCACCGTCAGGCCCCGGGCCGCCAGGGCCTGACGGTCGAGCCAGACGCGCATGGCAAAGGTCTGGCGGCCGCCGACCCGCACCCGCGCCACGCCGTCGATCACCGAAAAGCGATCCACCAGGTAGCGGCGGGCATAATCGCTCAGTTCCGGGATCGTCAGGCGATCGCTGGCCAGGTTGAGCCAGAGGATCACGTCCTCGTTGGCGTCCACCTTCTGGATCTCCGGTGGCTCCGCCTCGTCCGGCAGGTCGTCGCTAATCCGCGACACCCGGTCGCGGACATCGTTGGCGGCGCCGTCGATATCGCGACCGATGTCGAACTTGATGGTGATGTTGGAGCGGCCGTCCTCGCTCAGGGACTCGATGCTCTGGATACCCTCCACCCCCGCCACCATGTCCTCGATGAGGCGGGTGACACGGGTCTCCACCACGTTGGCGGCGGCGCCGGGATAGCGGGTCTCCACCGAGACCACCGGCGGGTCGATATCGGGATACTCGCGCAAGGGCAGGCGGTCGAAGGCCAGCAGGCCGAAGGCGATCAAGAGCAGCGAGATGACCGCGGCCAGGACCGGCCGCTTGACCGCGACGTCGGACAGGATCACTGGCCGGACCCCAACAATTCCTTCAAGGACTTGGTCCCGTCATCCAGGGCCAGGACCCGCACCACCTGTCCCGGCCGGACCTTGTCGTTACCGTGGGTGATGACCCGTTCCCCCGCGGTCAGCCCGCGGGTGATCTCCACGACCCCCGGGCGACGGGCGCCTATGTCCACCCCCCGCTCCTCGGCCTGATCACCCTCCCCCACCACCAGGACCCGATGATCGCGCCCCCGGTGCAGCAGGGCCGCCTCGGGGATGGCCAGGCCCTGGCGGGGATTGCGGGGGACCTCGACCTGCATGAGGAGGCCCGGCTTGAGGTCCTGGCGCGGATTGGGGATGAGGGCACGGACCTGGATGGCCCGGGTCACGGGGTCGATCCGGCTATCGATGGCGGCGATCTCGCCCTGAAAGGACCGATCGCCATGGGCCCGGGAGCTGGCCGAGATAGCCATGCCCAGCTTGAGATCGACCAGGAAGAGACTGGGCAGGGCAAAGTCCAGTTTCATCTGGCTGTCGTCGTCCAGGTTGGCGATGAGGTCGCCCGGCCGCACCAAGGCCCCGGGACTGATATTGCGCAACCCCAGCACGCCCGCGAAGGGGGCCTTGATCAGGCGATCGGCGAGGCGGGACTCGATGGCCACCAATTGGGCACGGGCCGCGTCCAGGTCGCGGCGACGCTCGTCGAGGAGGGATTCGGAGGCGGCGCGCTGAGTCACCAGGGACTTGACCCGGTCGTATTGGCGGGAGGCCTCCGCCACCCTGACCTGGCCCTCCTCCAGGAGGGCATGCTCCTCGGCGCTGGTCATCTCCACCAGCACCTGGCCGGCCTCCACCCGCTGGCCATCCTCGAAGTGGATGGCGGATACCGTCTCGGTGACGTTGGCGGTGAGGGCAACGGACTCGCGCGCCTTCAGAGTCCCCAGGGCCTCCACCGGGTCCGCGAAGGCTTCCAGCCGTGTCTCGGCGACGATGACGGGAATGGCCTTGGGGGCCTCCTGGGCCAACAGGGGGGCGGCCAAGGCCAGCAGCAGGAGCGCAAGGGCGCGGAACTGGGTCATGCGCATCACTCTTCCCGCCGAAGGTTTCCCATTCGACATAAACTCTCGACCGATTCCTCGATGGTGACACCATATTGCCATGATTACGACGCATCCGCCCGCAGCTTCGGCCGGAGTTCCCTACTTGCTGATCAACGCCACGACGCAGCATTCTTGGGTAAGCGCCCAAAATCATCGATGACCTGTATCCGACACGGCGGTTCTTCCGACCAAGTCCACAGCACCAGATTGCGGCCACTCTCTCCCCAGTTGGGAGCGGTGACCGCCGTGTAATCGGGGTGGCCGAAGATAGCAGCCTCCTGGGCCGGTGCGATGCCGGGCGCGAAACTGGGTACGATGGCGCCATGAAAGCCAGCGGCCAGCAAGGCATCGGCCAAAAGCCAGCTTGGCGGCTCCATGCCGCGCGCCACGAGATACTCCCAAGGACAGGCGAGGTCGGCGGAGTCGATGCCAGAGGTGGCCAGCGCCGCGGTGTCGGTCAGGTCCGCGATGGGTTCGCAGTCCAGATGGTAGGCGACCAGCGTCAGTGGCTGAGCCTTGAAGGGCATACCCTGCTGCGCCTCCATCCAGGCGGTTTTTGGATCCAGGGCGGTGTACAGCGCCGGGGTGCCACGACGGTTGAAGCGCCCGCCATGACGCGCGGCACCCGCTCCCGAGCTGGGCGCATAGGACCAGCGCGGGTTATGGGCACGATACAGGATACCGACCAAGCGCCCCCCGGTTGGCGGAGCCATCGCCATCATGCGGGGCTTGACCTAAGCCGGCGGGCGCCTGACCACTTCGGCGCCAGATCAGGCATAGCCGCCCTCAGCGATACGCGATAGATAGTCCTTGACCGCCTGAACTCGTCCCTCCTTGACCAGATCTTCGGCGGTCTTATCACCGAACGATGGCAGCGGCTGGGAGCGGAACCAGGCGAAGGCACGGCCTACTGAACCGGTCCAGGGGGTGACCCGATTGATGATCTCGACGGTATCCCGCAGGCGTGCCTGAGTTTGACGCGAGCGCAGCCGGGTTTGTTTGGAGACGGCATCACGGGACAGTCCGGTGGCCATGGCTAGTTCAGTCTTAGTGACATGCAACAACTCAGCCAGGCGGTCGGTGGCGATGATGCCCTGTTCGGTGATGACCTCCGACAGGAATTCAACGGCGGCGGACATGGCACTGCCCCATAATTAAACCAGATTATGGGACTTATTATGCGGCAGATAGCCCTGAAAGCAAGCCGACTCGCGCTTGGACAGGGGCTTGTCGCGCATCTGGCCAAGAGCCTGCCCAGTGCCCAGGCTGTAGCCGACGTCATAGGCCTTCATGATGTCGCGGATGTTCTCGAAGCAGATATAGAGGAATTTTCCTGGTGATGGGCCAGGCACCACTTGGCGAGGATGGAGCCGCCCTTGCCACCATCATTACGCCTCTGCCTCATCCCGCCCTGGCAGCAGGTAGGCCTGCAACGCATGATTGGGCGATTCGGGATAGAGAAAGGCAAGCTCGCCAGCGCGCACCATCCTAGTGAGATGCTTGTTGCGGAGATACTTCAGGTCCTTGTGCAACAAGGCGGCAAGCTCCGCGCCCCGCAAGGGTCGCCACCCACGGAGGTCCCGGATGATCTGCCGCAGTCCCGCCGTATTGAGGCATTGCCCGGGCCATGACCAGCGGGCAGCCAGATTGAGTGGCAAGTCAAATAGAGACCACTTACCACCTTGCGGCGACTGCTTACCACCTTCGACGATCCGGTTACCACCTGCCAATGAATGACCCGATCTGCCAGTCCGGTAGTGCCTCAATCGGTAAGAGAGCAGTTGACTTAAATCTGATTTATCATCCTGTTAGGTAAGATGCGCCCTACGCATTGGGGCACTATCCAGGTTGTAATGCTTGGTGCGATACTGCTTGCCATCGGCGGCAGTTGTAAAGAAATCCCTTACTACTGGCTCGGGGGCCAACTCCCCCTCCACGAAGACGATGCGGAGATGTGCTGACCGACGATCTGCTTGGTGGTCAAAAACAAGTCCGCCATCTGGTCCTGATTCAATCAGACGGTCTCGCCCTCCATGCGAACTTCGACGCGGGTGGCGCCGTCGTCGGCTCGGTAGAGCAAAACCTGGGGTTCGTGTTGTGGTTTCATTTCTTCGCAACCCAATCGAGCTCGGAAAAGTCCCGGGCAGGCCGTGCTATTCACGGGACCGCGATTCCTCTTCCCAATCCTCCACGGCAAGGCCCTCGACGCGCTTGAACTCGTCGGTATTATGGGTGATCAGCGTCAGGCCATTCGCGAGGGCGGTGGCCGCGATCAGCAGGTCGTTGGCGCCAATCATGCGCCCGGCGCCTTGTAGTCGAGCCCGGATTTCGCCGTAACACTCCGCCGCCGCATCATCAAATGGCAAACGCGGCCAGCCAGCGAATGCCGCCTCGATGCGTCGTTTTTCCTGTTCCGGGTTGGCCAGCAGGCAGGCCCCGCAGTGCAATTCCGCCCAAACAATGCTGCAAAGCCTCAATTGGTCGAAACCCGCCGTCTCAAGGCGTTGCTTCAGGCTTGGATTGCGTCCGCGCAGGATTTCGATGCAGCCGTTGGTATCCAACAGATACCGCATCACAGCGGCTCGATGGCATCAATGACTGGCTGCGCGGGGCGATCCGGGAAATTGGGCGATGCCCCCCAAGCG
>JBATOB010000259.1:0-3041 GCA_049290655.1 Chromatiaceae bacterium
GGGTAGTGCATCCTGGTACGGCCCCGGATTCCACGGCAAGAAAACCGCGAGTGGTCAGACCTTCAACCAACATGCCCTCACCGCCGCCCATCCCCGGTTGCCCATGGGGACCCGGGCCCAGGTCACCAACCTCAGGAATGGCAAGCAAGTCGAGGTGACGATCAATGACCGTGGGCCCCACCGGGGCGGCCGCATCATCGATCTCTCCCGCGCCGCCGCGAAGAGACTGGCCATGGGTGGCACGGCCCGCGTCAGCGTCGTGGCGCTGGCCGATTAACGCTGGGTGCCTTTAACTGCCGCCTTCTCAGAAGTCGACGCGGCCTTTACCTCAAGGCTGGCGGGTTCCGCCAGCCAAGCCTTCTGAATCCCCAAGCGCGTGCCCAGGCTTCCCCTGGTCATGCTGTTTTTGAAGTGCCACTGCTCGTGGCAGTGCCTCCCACGGCGATCCCCGCGCCCTAACTTTTACAATAAGCATTCAGGTTAAGAAACCATGGCGGAACAAAAACTTGGTAACCCAGCGGTTGTTGGCCTGGCTGGCTTCGGTCTCACGACCCTGGTGCTGCAATTCCACAATGTGGGCTGGATGCCCAGCATTGGGCCCGTGGTGTGGCTGGGACTCATCTTCGGCGGCCTGGCGCAGCTCATCGCCGGGCTCCAGGAGCAGAAGACTGGCAATAACTTCGGCTATTGCGCCTTCACATCTTACGGCGCCTTCTGGATTGCCCTGGCGCTCATGCTGATCGCCAACAAATTCGACCTTTTCAAGGCCAGCACGGAGGATGTCGGTTGGTTCCTCGTCGCCTGGACCCTGTTCACGGCGATCCTGTGGGTCGGCTCACTGCGTATCCATGGCGCCATGGCCGTCACCTTCAGCTTGCTGCTGGCAGGCTTCGTCCTGTTGGATCTGGCGCACTTTGGCTATCCGCAAATGACGGTCGTTGCTGGTTACACCCTGATCGTTTGCGCCTTGTCGGCCTGGTACATGATGGCCCGTATCATTTTGAACGAGCTTTATGGGCGTGAGCTTCTGCCTGCGGGCAAGCCCTGGTTGGGCTGAGGGCGCCTATCCGCCCCTAATCTTATCCCTGATTGGAAAAATCGACTTAAGAGGACTTGATGATGGGAAAAACTCAGTTCGCCCTGGCCAGTCTGACCCTGACCCTGGGCCTTGTCCCCGCCACCCCGTGGGCCGCCGACCCCGCCATCGCCTCCGCCGAGGAGGTCGTGGCCAAGGTGCGGGAGGCCGCCAAGTATCTGGAAGACAAGGGCCTGGCCGGATTCTCGGATTTCAACAATAACAAGGATGCCCGTTGGGTGTGGAAGGACAGCTATGTCTTCGTCTATAGCTGCCGTGACGATGTGATGATCGCCCACCCCCTGCGTCCCGACCTGGTGGGCAAGCCCATCCTGCGGATGCGCGACGACAAGGACCACCCCTTGTTCCAGGACATGTGCAAGGCGGGCGAGAACCGGGACGGCGGCTGGGTCGAGTATTGGTGGCCAAAGCCCGGCGAGGCGAAGGCCTCCCGCAAGATCTCCTACGTCCATAGCGCGCCGGTCTCCTTCAAGTCGGATATTCAGGTCGGCGCCGGCATCTATGACGAGAGCCTCACGCCCGCCGATTTAAGCAAGATCGTTACGGATTTTGCCAAGTCCCAGAAATCAGTCCCCTAATTTAAGATGGCTTGCCTTTGAAGGGTACCGCTATGCCTGGCCTGGCGCTGTCCCACCCCTGCCTCTGCGTCCTCATTGCCTGCATCTCGCTGCTCGGCGGGCCGTCGTGGGTCCGGGCCGCCGTTCCCCACCTCCACGCCACCTCGGACCCGATCCCCGCCGCCGCGGTCTATCAGTGCCCCATGCACCCCTGGATCAAATCGGACCAACCGGGGGACCGCTGTACCATCTGCGGCATGGAACTGGTCGCCGTCGCCCGGGAGGGCGAGGGGAGGGTCGATCCCGACCGGGTCACACTCAACGCCGCCCAGGCCGCCGTGACCGGGGTGCAAACCAGCCCGGTGATCCGGGGCACCCTCACCCGCACCCTGCGCGTCAGTGGGATCATCGAGGATGACGACACCCGCCACCGCATCCTGGCCGCCCGGGTGCCGGGTCGGATCGAAAAGCTCCACGTCAATTATGTGGGTGCCGAGGTCGAGGCCGGGGCGCCGCTCGCCACCGTCTTCAGCCCCGAGATGCTCACCGCCCAGCGCCAGTATGTCGAGCGCATCAAGGCCGGCGCCGTCGCCTCGTCCCTCTCCGAGCGCGCGGCCGCCCGCGAGCGCCTGCTGGAGCTGGGCCTGACCGAGGAGGAGATCGTCATTCTGGAGGGCACCCACAAGCCCACCGCCATGGTCAATATCCGCGCCCCCCTGTCTGGCACCGTCATCAGCCGCGCGGTTTATGAAGGCCAATACGTCAGGACCAACGATCCCCTCTTTGAGATCGGTGATTTCTCGCGCATGTGGTTCGTGTTCGACGCCTACGAGCCGGACCTGGCCTGGTTGCGCGTCGGGCAGATGGTCGAGGTCTCGATCCCCTCCCAGCCCGGCCAGGTGTTGACCGCCCCCATCAGCTTCATCGACCCCAGCCTCAACGAGCGGACCCGCACGGCGCGGGTGCGGGTCACCCTGGAGAACCCGGAACGCCAACTCCGTTACCGCCAGACCGCCCAGGCGGCGGTTGCCATCACCACCCCGGAGGCCCTGCTCGCGCCCCGTGCCGCCATTCTGCAACATGGCGAGCGGCCCATCGCCTATGTCGAGGAGGCTGGGCAGGGTTATCGGGCGCGGGAGGTTCGGCTCGGGCGGGTGGGTGACACCCAGGTTGAAATCCTGAGCGGCCTTGGCGAGGGTGATCGGCTGGTGACCCAGGCCGCCCTGATCCTCGACTCCCAGGCGCAGCTCGCCCATGCCGCCATCCAGGTCGCGGCGGGCGAACCTGTCCCAGTCCTGCCCGCCAAGGTCGACGCCAGCACGCCAGGCCATGACGAGACCGCTTACGGGCTCTTGCGCACCCTGGTCCTTGTTACCGCCGACGCCGCC
>JBATOB010000260.1:0-2530 GCA_049290655.1 Chromatiaceae bacterium
GGGTTGACAGGGTGTGGCAGAAGCGCGCTGTCTCCATCTTCCAGATCAGATCGCCAAAGAGGGGCAGGCGCAGGACCCGGCTATCGAAGCGGTCGCGCACCTCGGGCCTGGCCAAGGCCTTTTCGATCGCCAGGGCGAAGATGGCGATCAGGGCCAGCAGCACCCACCAGAAGTCACGAAAGAAATCCCCCAAGGCCATCACGATCCGGGTCGGCAGAGGCAGGGCGGCCCCCATGTCCTGGAAGAGGACGGCGAACTGGGGCACTACGAAGACTAGCAGCAGGATCACCGACAGGCCGGCGACCACCAGCAGGATGAGGGGATAGACTAGGGCGGAGACGACGGTTTCACGTAGATCGGCGCTACGCTCCAGATATTCCGCCAGACGCGCCAGGACCCCATCCAGAGCGCCGCTGGTCTCCCCGGCGCGCACCATGTTGATGTAAAGGCGTGGGAACTGGCCGCCCTGCTGCTCCAAGGCGGCGGAGAAGGTCGCGCCACCCCGCACCCGTGACTGGAGGTCCTCTAGGACGCGATTGACTCGCTCCTCGGCGCCGAGTTCGATCAAGATTAGGAGCGAGCGGTCCAAGGTCAACCCGGCCTCCAACAGGGTCGCCAGCTCGCGGGTCATGGCGGCAATTTCCTTCATGGTCAGATTTTGCCGGCGCCGGCTGGCAAAAAGCTGATCACGCAGACCGCCTGCGCGGCGGGCCGAGAGGGGGATCAAGCCCTCCTTTTGCAGTTGTCGAATGACCGCCCCCTCGTCATGGGCCTCCATCTGGCCTTCAACCGCCTCGCCATCCATCCGTACTGCTTTGTAATGATAGCTAGGCATGGACTCAATGCTCCTCGGCCACACGCAACACCTCTTCCAGGGTCGTACGCCCGTCCAGGCACTTGCGGAGACCGTCCTGGTACATGGTAGCCATGCCCTCCTCGATGGCAAGGCGCAGGATCACGGTGGCGGTGGCATGTTCCAGCACGGCGCGGCGGATGGCGTCCGTCATGCGTAGCACCTCGGTAATGACCAGGCGACCGCGATAGCCGGTGTTATTGCAGCGCTCGCAGCCCACGGCACGGTAGAGCTGAATGGCATCCACATCCGCGAGGGACTTGCGTACCTTGGCGGCGACCTCCGGCAGGGGTTCATAGCTCTCCCGGCAGAAGGGGCACAGCCGCCGCACCAGGCGTTGGGCCAGGATACCGTTGATGGTGGAGGTCAGCAGGTACTCCTCGACCCCCATGTCAAGCAGACGGGTGATGCCGCTGGCAGCGTCATTGGTATGCAGGGTCGAGAGCACCAGGTGGCCGGTGAGGGCCGACTGGACGGCGATACGGGCCGTCTCCAGGTCGCGCATCTCACCCACCATGATGATGTCCGGATCTTGGCGCACTATGGAGCGTAGTGCGCCCGAGAAGGTCATGCCGATCGCGGGCTTGACCTGGATCTGGTTGATGCCGGGGATCTGGTATTCCACCGGGTCCTCGACCGTGATGATCTTGCGCTCCTGGGTATTGAGCCGGCTCAGCACCGTGTAGAGGGTGGTGCTCTTGCCGCTGCCGGTGGGGCCCGTGACCAGCAGGATGCCGTAGGGAATCTCCATGATCTGATCGAGCCGGGCGCGGGGCCCGCCGTCGAAGCCCAGGGCGTCGAGATCGAAGCGCACGCTCTCCTTGTCCAGCAGGCGCATGACCACACTCTCGCCGAACATGGTAGGAACGGTGGAGACGCGCAGGTCCAGCTCCTTGCCCTGCACCCGCAGGGGGATACGGCCATCCTGGGGCAGGCGACGCTCGGCGATATTGAGCTTTGACATGATCTTAATGCGGGAGATGATGGCGGCGGTGGACCTGACCGGCGGGGAAGGCACCTCGTGCAGGATGCCGTCCACCCGGTAGCGCACCTTGAGTTCATCGGCGAAGGGTTCGATGTGGATGTCCGAGGCCCGGGATTCCACCGCCTTCTGGATCAACTGGTTGACCAAGCGAATGACCGGGGCCTCGCTAGCCAGGTCCTTGAGGTGTTCAATGTCATCCTCGGAGACCTCCCCCAGGTCCGCGTTCAGGTCGTCGCCCTTGTCCTCGGCCTTGGGCTCGTGGAGGCGATCCAGAGCGGTGTCGATCTCGCTGGGCAAAGCCACGCGCTGGAGCAGGGCCTTGCCAGCGGCCAGGGCCACGACATCCACGACGAAACGGTCGGTGGGATCGGCGAAGGCGACTTCGAGCCGGTCCTCCTCCTCGCGCAGGGGCAGGACCTTGCTGTCCTTCAGGAAGCGCAGACTCAGAGTCTCGCTGGCCACCGGCTCGGCGGGGAAGGACTCCGCTTCCGCCAATTCCAGCCCCAGGACCTCAGCCATGGCCTCGGCCATGTCACGCTCGGATACCAGGCCCAGACGCACCAGCATCCGCACCAGGGGATCGACCCCTTCCTCCCCCAGGCGCCTGGCGCGATTGAGGTCATTCTGTCCGAGCCGGCCCGTGGCCTGGAGGTGATCGATGACGCGCTGGGCGGCGGTTGGCAGGGCCGGAT
>JBATOB010000261.1:0-1945 GCA_049290655.1 Chromatiaceae bacterium
GCGCTGGCCCCCCGGCCCGGGGTTTGCCCGCGCAGCCGGCCGAGATGGCGGCGGCCAGTAGAGAGATAAATACTTTGTTCATTAGTTACCTAAAAAATCACGCAGGAAGCCCCCAATCCCGCCGCCACTGTCC
This sequence comes from Chromatiaceae bacterium, assembly GCA_049290655.1. Taxonomy (GTDB): domain Bacteria; phylum Pseudomonadota; class Gammaproteobacteria; order Chromatiales; family Chromatiaceae; genus M0108. The sequence goes on from JBATOB010000261.1 coordinate 134, forward strand.
TTCTTCTGCTCCTTCGGGGGAGGGGGTGGGGCAGCGGCGGCGGTGGCCTCCTCGGCCTTCGGTTCAGACGGTGGCGCGGCGCCGCAATTGGAGGTCTTGGTCGGCAAGGCACTCGCATCGAAGGGGAGAGACATGGCCCGTCCACAACCCTTGGGAGCGCGACGGCCATTATAACGATCGACGTTGACCATCTCGATGCCGTCGGGCGGAAAGTCCGGGAGAGGCTGGCTATCGATATTGGCCATGATATCACCCCAGATGCGCAGGGCCCCAGTCCCACCGGTGAGCCCGGTTGGCTGGTTGTCATCGCGCCCGACCCAGGCCACGATGACCTTGTCGCCGCTGAAGCCGGCAAACCAGCTATCCCGCAACTCATTGGTGGTGCCAGTCTTGCCGGCGACCTCCAGCTCCTTTGGCAAGCGCGTCTTGAGCCAGGTCGCCGTGCCTTGCTGGACCACCTGACGCATTGCCCAAGTCAACAGATAGGCGGCCTGGGGGCTGGAGGCCGGTTCCACCGCCAGGGGATAGCGGTTCAGGGGCTCCCCCTGGGTGTTGAGGACATCCCGGATGGCCCGCAAGGGGGCACGGAAGCCGCTGGCCGCGATGGACTGATAGACCTGTGCCACCTCCACCGGGGAGAGGGAGATGGAGCCCAACAGCATGGCCGGGACCTTCTCGATCTTGCGCTGCACGCCCAGGTCCTGGAAGCGCTTGATAACCCGATCCAAGCCCAATTCCAGGCCCAGGTTTACCGTCGCCAGGTTATAGGACTTGGCCAAGGCCAGATAGAGGGGGACCTGGCCATGGGTCTTGTGATCGTAATTCTGCGGCTCCCAACGTTTGCCGTCGCCCGCGACCAGGCTGACACCGTTGTCGTTCAGGGGGGAGGCAATGTTGTACTTCTTGGGATCATTCAAGGCCTCCAGGTAAATCATGGGCTTGACCAGGGAACCAATGGGCCGCACCGCCTCCAGTGCCCGATTGAAGCCGGCATAATCCGCTTCGCGCCCCCCCACCAGGGCCAGCACCTCGCCCTGGGCCGCGGAGACGACCACGGCCGCGCCCTCCAAGGTGCCTCGCTTGAATTTGCGTAGCTTCTCCAGACCCGGCAAACCCTCGCGCACGGCCCTTTCGGCCTGGCCCTGGATGGTGGGCGAGAGGGTGGTGAAGATGATCAGACCCTCGGAGCGCAGGTCCTCCTCGCGATAGTCCCGCTTCAGTTGCCGGCGTACCAGGTCAGTGAAGGCGGGATAGACCCCCGCCGGCCGGCCCCCCTTTTCGCCCACCCCCAGGGGGGCGGCCTTGGCGATCTCGGCCTGGGCAAGGTCGATAATGCCCTGGCTGACCATCACGTCGATAATCAGATTGCGACGCTCGGTGGCCCGCTCGGGATGACGGCGGGGATCATAAAAGGAAGGCCCCTTGATGAGTGCAATCAGCAGGGCCGTCTCGGGAACGCCCAATTCGCCCAGTTCGCGGTTGAAGTAGAAACGGCTGGCGAGCCCAAAGCCGTGGATGGCGCGGCTACCATCCTGGCCCAGGTAGATCTCGTTGGCGTAGGCCTCCAGGATATCCTCCTTGGGATAGCGTAGCTCTAGGAGGATGGCCATGAGGGCCTCGTTAACCTTACGCTCCAGGCTACGTTCATCCGTCAGATAGAAATTCTTGACCAGTTGCTGGGTGAGGGTGCTACCGCCCTCGACCACGGCCCCGGCCTGGAAGTTCTTGATGGAGGCGCGAAGGATAGCCATGGGATCGACGCCGATATGGGTGCCGAAGGAACGGTCCTCCACGGCCTTGAGGGTATCGATG
>JBATOB010000262.1:0-2254 GCA_049290655.1 Chromatiaceae bacterium
CTGTAAAACCGGGGCCATGGACCCGGTCTTGGGCGGAAATCGGAAGTTGTCCGCGTACATTAAGAACACTAAATCCGGCTTGAACGCTAGATTCCGAACCGCCCTACGAAGCGCGAACCAACGATTAAGTACCTCAAACTTACCTGAGCGAAGCCCCCTGCGGTGCAACACCTTGATGTCTTGGATCTCTAACCTTTCGCGTTCACTCGCTAGAAGGCTGCGATCCGCCCAGCGGCCAAGCCCCTTGGTGTCCGGGTAGATTGCGCCAACCCAAGCCCCCGCCTCCAATAGGACTTTGCAGAATGCCTCCATGAAGATCTTGCGGTGACCCCCGCTCCAAAGATCAACGAGAGCAATTGCCCTGTTCGAAAGCAAATTATCGGGGACAGACAATATTTATTTCCCCGCAAACGAGAGCCGAAAATTTAATGCTATGTGTCCGTTGGGTATGAAATATCGGGTAGAGTAGAGAGCAGGCAAGAAATATCGGGAACAGACCAAGCTCCTGTTTGAGTCCCAAGCTCCGGTTACGACAAAACGTGGCCCGTCCCGGTTTACTCACTTGCCCGCGGACTCCTGGTTGACGGATCCGCGTCAACTGCCGTGCCAGATCTTGATGGTCATGGGTATCGAAAAACAACGCGGCCTCACCGCGACGCAAACACCTGGAAGGCCTTTCGGTCACTGTGCCAGGGTTGCCAGCAACCTGGTGAGCAAGGCGGCGTAGTTGGGTAGCCGGGCGATGATGGTGTTGAACTGCTGTTGATCGTAGACGTGGCTGAGTTTGTTGCTGTCGTCCACGGCCTGGATCAGCCCGACGTAATCGTCCCCGGATACATGGCCAGTGAGATACCAGGCTTTGATGACCTTCTTGGGCGAGGCTTCATCGATGCCCTCTCGCTCGCGCAGGGTGACTTTGATCGCCTTCCAGCACAACTCCATTGTGTTTTCAAATTGTTGTGCCTTGCCGTTTTCCAGTCCGTCGATGATTCGCGCGTCCAGCGTGTTGGCAAGCGCATGGAGATCGAGAGCAGTCAGCTCGGCAAGGCCTTGCAGCGCTTTGGCGAAGGCCGTGATCTTCACATCCATCGGATCGCTTCCGATCTGACGCGGTCCGCAAATGGCCCCCGCAGATCCGCCGTGGTGACGATGTCGACCTTGTAAGGGACGAAGGATTCGTCGATCTCTTCCAGGATTTCGTGAATCGTGCGCTCCGGCACCTGGGCATCGACCCAGAGATCGTAATCGGAGTTCCAACTGGCGGTGCGACGCGCCCTTGATCCGAATAGGTAGACTCCGACTCCCGGTGGCAAGCGTTCGCGTAAGCGATCGCGAATAAATCTTTCGGAAAGGTCTTGAAGCTCGGACTTGGTCATGTATCTTTTAGCAAATATCGGGGTCGGCGAATGTTGGGGACAGACTACGTTTCTGTTTGAGTCCCAAGCTCCGGTTACGATAAAACGTGGTCTGGACTTGGTTGACTCGTGTTTCGTTCTCCAAGTCAACCTACCCCGTTAAATGTGGCCTGTTCTGGAGGAAAGCGGTGAAATGCCCTACCCCTAAGCCGCTGATTATCCCTGGCCAGCCGCTTTGTCGCGTACAGGTTGTCGTAGGGATAGCTGGCGCGAAGCGCATCCGGCACCAGTTGATTGCGTACCCTATCGTAACGGCAAACCGTGTAGCCGAAGTCTAGAAGGTGTTGGTATAACGCCGCACAACTACTGCCTGCGGAGCTTGCGGCGGCATCGGTGAACTCGACCTGCAGCAAGGGGGCATCAATGGCGGATAGCATGGCACTGGCACCGTCGAGGACACGGTTTTCCCAACCCTCGACGTCGATCTTCATCATAGTAGGTTTGAGATCACCACCGCTTCTGGCGAAGTCGTCCCAGGTTACCGCCTCGACACGATTCACTCGGATGCCGGTTCCAGCAATCGGCGCAGCCAGGGAACTCCAAGCATCGTATCCGTCGGTCGGCACGGAAATCTCAAGTAGGCCCGCCTCGTCGGACAGTGCAAGCGGCAGAATGCTGACGTTGCCAAATCGATTCAACCGGACGTTCTCTTCCAACCGCTGCCGCGGCTGCGCCGCCGGCTCGAACGCATACACCCTGCCCCCGTCGCCAACCCGCTTGGCCGCGATAACGGTAAAGAGGCCGAGATTCGCGCCGACATCGACGAAAACATCACCCGTCCGCAGGTAGCGCCAGAGGAGCGTACGCTCGACTTGCTCGAACCCCTGATAAAAAATCAG
>JBATOB010000263.1:0-2012 GCA_049290655.1 Chromatiaceae bacterium
CTCGTCCTCACCACCCGTTTTCAATCAATAGGTCTGACCGGAACAGGTCTTGGTCTTGGTGTTGTAGTTACCGCACTTGAGGGTCACCCAATCGGCCTCGATGTCCTTGGAACCTTCCAGGTAATCAGACCAGGCATCCCCCGGCACCAGGCCCGCGGTCTCCCAGACCACGGAGAACTGGCCATCGTCCTGGATTTCGCCGATCAGCACCGGCTTGGTGATGTGATGGTTGGGCAGCATCTTGGCCATGCCGCCCGTCAGGTTGGGGGTTTCAAGGCCGATCATGGCCGCCACCACCTTGTCGGTATCCGTGGTCCCGGCCTTCTCCACCGCCTGCACCCACAGATTGAAACCGATGAAGTGGGCCTCCATGGGGTCGTTGCTCACCCGCTTGGGGTTCTTGGTAAAGCCCTGCCATTGCTTGATGAAGGCGGCGTTTTCCGGCGCATCCACGCTCATGAAATAGTTCCAGGCGGCCAGATGCCCCACCAGGGGCTTGGTGTCGATACCCGAAAGCTCTTCCTCGCCCACCGAGAAGGCGACCACGGGGATGTCCTGAGCGGAGACGCCCTGATTGCCCAACTCCTTGTAGAAGGGCACATTGGCATCGCCATTGATGGTGGATACCACCGCGGTCTTCTTGCCGGCGGAGCCAAATTTCTTGATTTCGGCGACGATGGACTGCCAGTCCGAATGACCGAAGGGGGTGTAATTGATCAGGATGTCCTCCGGTGCCACACCCTTGGCCTTGAGGTAGGCCTCCAGGATTTTATTGGTGGTACGCGGATAGACGTAGTCGGTGCCCGCCAGCACCCAACGCTGGACGCCCTGATCCATCAGGTAATTCACCGCCGGGATGGCCTGCTGATTGGGAGCCGCGCCGGTGTAGAAGACGTTTTTGGAGGATTCCTCCCCCTCGTACTGGACGGGATAGAAGAGCAGGCCATTCAACTCCTCGAAGACCGGCAGCACGGACTTGCGCGACACCGAGGTCCAGCAGCCAAACACCGCCGCCACCTGATCCTTGGTCAGCAGTTCCCGGGCCTTTTCGGCGAACAGGGGCCAGTTGGAGGCCGGGTCCACCACCACGGCCTCGAGCTGCTTGCCGAGCAGACCGCCCTTTTTGTTCTGGTCCTCGATCAGCATCAGCATGGTGTCCTTCAGCGTGGTCTCGCTGATGGCCATGGTGCCGGACAAGGAATGCAAGATACCCACCTTGATGGTGTCGGCGGCCTGCGCCAGCGCCGAACCAGCCATGGTCGCAACCAGGCCGGTTGCCAACATAAGCCTTCGATAACCCTTGGAAAGGTGCATGGTGCCATTCTCCGGTTGTTAGCGTCATTGGCCCGCGGGGCCAATTCCATGAATTAATTCCCGGGCTATTCGGCCAGGGGATTGAGAGGTGACATGAGTTGTCAATGACAACAATGCACAATCCAGGCCAACCAAAAAATTACACGGAATTACAAACGGTAAGGCCTGGACATAAGGTGCGGACTCAGAAGAGCGGGGGCCTCGGCACCGAATAGGTGCAGCCGCGGGGGCCCCTCGACCGCCTTGGTGCAGCGGCCCGCCGGGCTAACCCCTTTGCTCCATGGGGACATAGTGGGCCTGGGTCCGGCCCGTATAGATCTGACGCGGGCGGGCGATGCGGCTGGTCGGGGCCTGATTCTGCTCCCACCAATGGGCGATCCAGCCGGGCAGGCGCCCGATCGCGAAGATGACGGTGAACATGTTGGTGGGGATGCCGATGGCGCGCAGCAGGATACCGCTGTAGAAATCGACATTGGGGTAGAGGTTGCGCTCGATGAAATAGGGGTCGGAGCGGGCGATCTCCTCCAGCCGGCGGGCGATGTCCAGGAGCGGATCATTGCCACACAACTGCGGCACCAGCACCTCCGCCACCTTCTGCAGCATCTGGGCGCGGGGGTCGAAGTTCTTGTAAACGCGATGGCCGAAGCCCATCAGCCGCACCTTGCTGTGCTTGTCCTTGGCGAGCCTGACGTACTCCT
>JBATOB010000264.1:0-5129 GCA_049290655.1 Chromatiaceae bacterium
GCAAACCACCAATAACCCTGCACTCAAGCCTCCGGGTGGCGGCGTGACGACTCATGGCTCGGCCGGCGCCATGGCAGGCGGAGTTGAAGGCCAGTTCCTGGCTCTGGGCCGCGCCCGCCAGGATGTAGGAGGCGGTGCCCATGGTGCCGCCGATCAGCACCGGCTGGCCGACGGCGCGCAGGCTCTCGGGCAGGTCGGGGTGACCGGGGCCGAAGGCGCGGGTGGCGCCCTTGCGGTGGATGTAGAGCTTGCGCCGGCGACCCTCGACGACATGCTCCTCCAGCTTGCAGGTGTTGTGGGAGACGTCGTAGAGCAGGGTCAGGTCCGCCCCCAGCACCTGGGCGAAGACCTGGCGCGCCAGGTGGGTGATGATCTGGCGGTTGGCCAGGGCGCAGTTGATGCCGGCGCGCATGGCGCCGAGATAGGCGCGGCCCAGATCGGAGTTGAGCGGGGCGCAGGCCAGTTCCCGGTCCGGCAGGCGGATGCCATGCTGGCCGGCGGCCAGGACCATGCGCTTGAGGTAATCGGTGCCGATCTGGTGGCCCAGACCGCGGGAGCCGCAGTGGATGCTCACCAGCACCGCGCCCAGTTCCAAGCCAAAGGCGGCGGCGATCGCCTGATCATGGATCTGTGTGACCTCCTGGATCTCGAGATAGTGATTGCCGGAGCCCAGGGTGCCCATCTCGTCGCGCTGGCGGCGCTTGGCCTGGTCGGAGACCTGCTTGGGGTCGGCGCCGGCCATGCGGCCCCGCTCCTCGATGCGGCCCAGGTCCTCGGGCCGGCCATAGCCTCGGCCCACCGCCCAACTCGCCCCGCCGGCGAGCATGGCATCCAGCTCCCGGTCGTCGAGGCGAATACCGCCAGTGCTGCCCAGGCCCACCGGGACTCGATAATAGAGGGCATCCGCCAGCTCCTGCTGCACCGCCAGGATGGCGGCCCGGTCCAGGCCGGTGTGAAGGGTGCGCACCCCGCAGGAGATGTCGAAACCCACGCCGCCGCCGGAGACCACGCCACCCTCTTCGGGGTCGAAGGCGGCCACCCCGCCGATGGGGAAGCCATAGCCCCAGTGGGCGTCCGGCATGGCATAGGCCGCCTGGACGATGCCCGGCAGGCTGGCGACATTGGCCAACTGCTCCCAGACCTTGTCGTCCATGTCGCGGATCAGGGCCTGGCTGCCGAAGAGGATGCCGGGGACGCGCATGGGCCCCTGGGGCGCGAGGCGCCGCTGAGTGTCGGTGACTTGGGTCAGGTGCTGGGTATCCATGGGGGCTCCTCGCAATCAAACATCCACGACGCAGCGGGCGGACCAGGTGCCGTCGTCGGCCTGGCGCACCGCGAGGGCCGTATAGGTGGCCCCCTTGACCTCCACCGCCGGCTCATGGCGCTCCCGGTCCAGCGGCTCGCCCCAGGCCTCGCCCCCGAGCCGGGGGCCCTTGAGCTGGACACAAAACCGCGAGAAGAGCAGGTGACGGACGGCCATCTCGTAAACGAGGGCATTCAGCCAGTCCACGAACAGCAGTTCCAGGTCCGGCGCCTCGCAGTCGATGGCCACCGCCAGCTCCGGATGCACCCTCGCCGGGTCGCAGATGATGGCCGTGAGCGCCAGGGCCGCCTGTTCGAAGGCCTCCGCTGGGGTGGCGCCAAAGCCCGCCACGCCCATGTCGGCGCGGTGCTCGAAGTGCTCCCAGGCGGGTAGGAGCCGCGGGTCTGTTCCCGAGGCGTTCAGTGCCAGAGGCCCGTGATGTGCCAGCGGGGCGACCGCTTGACGCCGCGAGCCAGGAGCGCCAGCAGTTCCCGAGGGTCGTCCAGGGGCCAGGCGAGGGCAGGGCCGGGAAGTTCGTCCGGGATCAGTTCCAGAAGGCGGTCGATGCGTTCCTGGGTCGGCGGGTGGGTGCGCAGCAGGGAGGGATCCGGCAGATGGCGACCGGGGAGCATCATCTGCTCCCAGAAGCTGCCCTGCTGGCGCTCCAGCTTGTCCAGGGCCGAGGCAAGACCCACCGGGTCCCCGGAGAACTCGGCGGCGGCGCGGTCGGCTTCGAACTCGCGGTTGCGCGACAGGGCGAGCTGGGCGAGGGCGCTCAGGGTCGGCGCCGCCAGCAACACCAGCAGGGCCAGCAACGGCGGGGTGGCGAGACCCAGGAGCAGGGCCGGGATACTGAGGATCAGCAGCACCTGGCCCACCAGCGCCAGCAAGCCGGTGATGCGGCTCAGGGTGTCGGCGAAGGTCATCACCTGGATGTCGCCGTTGGCGACGTGGGCGAGCTCATGGGCCAGGACGCCGATCAACTCCCGCCGCTCCAGGCGCCGCAAGAGGCCGTCCGACAGGACGATGGCCGCGTCCTCGCGCCGCCCGGTGGCGAAGGCGTTCATCATCCGGCTCGGCAGATAGTAGAGCCGTGGCGGCTGCTCAAGCCCGGCGCGCGCCGCCAGCCCCTCCAGGAGCTGGTAGAGGCCAGGCATCTCCCGGGGCGACAGGGGTATGGCGCCGTAGAGGCGGACCAGGAGCCGGGGCGAGGCCACCGGGTTGATCATCCAGAGCATCGCGACGCCCATCAGGGTGCCCCACAGAAAGGGCTCACCGCCCACCACCCAGGCCAGATAGCCGAGCAGGAGGGCCAGCAGCCCGAGCAACCCGAGTTGCTGCAGGCCGTTGCGCACCTTGTGTTCGAGCAGGCGTTGTCTGTCCATGGTGGCTAAATGGGGGTCTGGCGGCCGATCCAGAATGCCTCAGTTGCCGTGCCGCTTGCGGTAGCCATCGAGGAAGCGGCCGATCCGGCCCATGGCATCGTCCAGGTCATCGGTGTTGGGCAGGAAGACGATGCGCAGATGGTCCGGATGGGGCCAGTTGAAGCCGCTGCCCTGGACCACCAACACCTTTTCCTCCAGCAGGAGTTCGAGGATGAAGTGCTGGTCGTTGAGGATCGGATAGGCCTTGGCGTCCAGGCGGGGGAAGAGGTACATGGCCGCCTGGGGCTTATGGCAGGTGACGCCCGGGATGGCGGTCAGGAGTTCGTAGGCCCGATCACGCTGCCGGCACAGGCGACCCGTGGGGGCGACCAGATCCTCGATACTCTGATAACCGCCAAGCGCGGTCTGGATGGCGTACTGGGCCGGTACATTGGCGCACAGCCGCATTGAGGCCAGGATGTCCAGCCCCTCGATGTAGTCGCGGGCGTGGCGCTTCTCCCCGGACACGATCGCCCAACCGGCGCGGTAGCCGCAGGCGCGATAGTTCTTGGACAGGCCGTTGAAAGTGACGAACAGCACGTCCTCCGCCAGGGAGGCGATGGAGGTATGGGTGTTGCCGTCATAGAGGACCTTGTCATAGATCTCGTCGGCGTAGATGATCAACTGGTGTTGGCGGGCAATCTCGACGATCTCTTGCAGCAGATCCACCGGATAGAGGGCGCCGGTGGGATTGTTGGGGTTGATGATGACGATGGCGCGGGTGGCCGGGGTGATCTTGGCCCGAATGTCGTGCAGGTCCGGCAGCCAGCCCGATCCCTCGTCACAGAGGTAGTGGCTGGGGGTGCCGCCGGCCAGGGAGACGGCGGCGGTCCAGAGGGGATAGTCCGGCGCCGGCACCAGCACCTCGTCGCCGCTGTCCAGCAAGGCCTGGATGGTCATCACGATCAGCTCGGAGACCCCATTGCCAATGTAGATGTCACCGACCTGGACCCCGGGGATCTGCTTTTCCTGGGTATAGTGCATCACCGCCTTGCGAGCGGCGAACAGGCCCTTGGACTCGATATAGCCCGAGGCGTTGGGGAGGTTATGGATGACATCGCGCACGATCTCGTCCGGGGCCTCGAAGCCGAAGACGGCGGGGTTGCCGATGTTGAGCTTGATGATGTGGTGGCCCTCTTCCTCCATTTGGTAGGCACGGGCCATCACGGGGCCGCGGATGTCGTAGCAGACATTGGCCAGCTTGGTGGACTTGAGAACGGGCTGCATGGTGGCTACTTCCGGTTGATGGGCTCGCGACAAAGGGGTCAAGAAGGTACCCGATCCCGCCCGGGTCCTGCAAATACGACGCCCATCAAAGTGCAATCTTCAAGGGCGAGGGGTCGCCCGCGGGCAGCCCCGTTTTTTTTCGCGATATTGCCCCCATCTATCACCCGCAACAAGATACGGTCGCCATCCGCCTGTCCGCGCCCTGGCTCGGGGTCCAAGCGACTTGTGGCGCCACCTTTCGGCAACCCTTGGCTCAGGAGATCTTTATGGACTCGGCTCCATCCTCGAACGCGGACACCGCGGAGCAGGTTTCTCTCCAGGACAATTCCACCCCCAGCCTCCTCCTGCGGCCGCAATTCGCCGTTGCCTCCGTCGCGAAAGTGGCCGAGCCCAATGGCGGAACGGGGGAGGACTGGTATCGCTATGAGTTGGCGAGCGGCCCCGCCAGGATCACGGGCTATCACCGCGGTTCCCCCGAGGAGGTGATGGCCTACGCCCAAAATTGCGCCGAGGACTTTAACATGCGCAACGCCACGGGCAAGAGCACCCGCGCCTTTGCCAGTAGTAAGACCCGATGACACCCTTGGCCGCCCACGGATGGCGGCGGACCCTCTACCTGCTCAATCACCGCTTACCTTTCGCCTAAAGACCTGTTATTGTGGCAACCAAGAGGAACAACCGATCTTCAGATCGGGGCAAGGCGTAGCACAAATTCGACTGAATCCCATGGATTTCCCGCGAGTCATGTAGCCCCCTTACTTCTTCTTACCGTTTTTACGGTGTTCCGCTGTCGAAGGAATTTTCGTGCTTGGTATTTTTCGATAGTGTCATGTTTATCCAATGCACGAATTTCGGAGTTAGTCAGAGATGAATATTTACGTAGGTAACCTTCCCTATAGCGCCACCGACACCGATCTGCGCGAGGCCTTTGCCCAATATGGCGACGTGTCCAACGTGCAACTGATCAGCGACAAGTTCACCGGCGAATCCAAGGGTTTCGGCTTTGTGGAAATGGACAACAACTCGCAGGCCGATGCCGCGATCAAGGGTCTGAATGGCACCGCCATCAAGGGCCGCAACATCACCGTCAATCAGGCCAAGCCCAGAAGCGACCGTCCCTCGCACGGCGGCGGTGGTGGTCGGCGTTATTGATCGGTTGGATCACGGGTCGGCGC
>JBATOB010000265.1:0-4124 GCA_049290655.1 Chromatiaceae bacterium
GGGGGTTGGTCATGGGGCTGTCCATTGGCGTCCGTGGGCGGGGGCGAACCGGGCTATCCCTGGCTCCCTGGCGGCCTCAAGATCCCTGGCGCCTCCGGTTCGACGCCACTATGCCTCGGCGGCCGCGGCTCGTGGCCTTTCGACAAGCTTGTGCTGCTGCGCCCGGACGGCGGCTTGACCCTGGCCGGGCCGATGGGGCGCACCGTTGCGGCGCTGGCGGGATCTGGTCTGGGGCTGGTGCCGGCATGGTGTGCGTCCTCGCTGGGGTATCCGCCCCGCTTGATTTTGTTCGGCCGATAGTAACCCCAGGCGGGGTGCTTGGAAACAGGCGACCGCGGGTCTTAAGATGCGGTGGCTGGGTGGGGTCGGGATTGCGCCTGAGTCCGGCGGTTCGGTGGCTAGGGGACGCCCGATCCAGGCGGTTCTGATCAGAGGCTGTCGAACAGGCTGCTGGAACGGGTCTGGGCCGCGAGGGACGGGGTATGCCGGAGGACGAAACCTTGGCTTGTGTCAGGTCGTACCCTCTCCTTGGCCGCTGCTCCAGGCGCGGCTCTACCTCCTCCATCCCCAGAGTCGCCAACCCTCTCCCGCAAGCGGAAGAGGGACTTTTGGGACACACTCGCCAGTGGGAGTGGGGCTGTTCAAGGTGCCTTCTTGTACGTCTGCGTGCCGCCGCTCGGCAGGGTCAGGCCATAGCGCCCGTACCCCATGCTGGCTTTCTTGCCGACGTTGAGCCATTGGCCCAGGTAGAGATAGGGCCAGAGCAGTTCGATGCCGGTCAGGTCCAGGTCGATGTGGCCGACCAGTCCGCCGGTGTCGAGGCGTTTGCCATGGCGGGCGGCGTAGCGGGAGCTGTCCTGGTGGCGAAGGGTCTGGCCCAGGACCCAGGCCCCTTCGCTGGCGGCCTTCAGCTCCGGGAAGGGGGCTTCGAGTCTGACCCCGGTGTAGAAGTACTGGAGCAGGCTGACCCGCCGCACTATGGCCATTAGCAGGTGGCCGAGACCATCGCCGCCGGCCGGTTGCCCCGAGGGCTGGTAGGGGCTGAGGAATACCAGGCGGATGGCGACCGGGGGCGGCGGGGTGGATGGCGCCTGGGGCGGCAGGCTGGTGAGCAGGCGACCCTTGGTCGCGATGGGCTGGGGCGAGGTCCCATCCGGCAGGGTCTGGGTGACGTCCTGCAACCAGGCCCGCCCGCGCTCCTTGCCTAGGCCACCCTGTCCGGCCGCCGCCATGGCCTGGATGACCAGCGGGATCTGGTCGTTGGCGTCCCCCACCAGGGCCATGGAGACGGCGAGGGTCGCGCCGGCGCGCAGGGTTTCGGGGTAGGCCCCATCGATCTGGAAGGCGTGGGGGACCGGGATGGTGTCGTAGCGGCGCATCAGCTCCGCGTCCGGTGGGCGCGGACCGCTGAACAGGCGGCTGTAGGCGCACTGGTGCAACAGCAGGCAGGCACGACACTCGATTCCGGGCACCACACAGGCGAGCTCGCGCAGGCGCAGGCCGAAGACGCCGTGCCAGAGCTCGCGCGGGCCTACGGGGAGGTGCAGATCCTCACCGGCGAGGTAGCTGAAGCGATAAAGCGAGATGGGGAGAAAGGGTAGGTTTCTGGACATGGGGGCCTCCTTAACCTGCGGGATCATAGCCCGTCCTGATTAGCAAGTTTCTTCAGCTAAGCCACTTTTCGGCCGAGATATGGCGCACCCTGGACGACCACACCTCTCAGAAGGATTCGGTTATGGCGATGAATCGCATTCCATGCCAGCCAGGGCTGTCGCTGCCGGCGTTCCATCAGCCATTCGGCACCGAAGCCCAATGCGCGGCTGCGCTGGAGCGGGCGCGTTGGCCCGCTGGTTTTCGCTGCCCCCAGGGCGGGCATACGCACGCCTACATCCGGCATGTCGGCGCCCAAGACCGTTCAGTGCCGGGAGTGTCGGACGCCAACCTCGCTGATCGCGGGTACCCTGTTTCAGAGCACCCCGTGGCACTGACCCTCTGGTTGCTGACCCTCTATTTGATCAGCCAGGCCCAGACCGGGCTGTCCACCCTCGCGCTGCAACGCCAGTGGGGCGTCAGCTACCCGACCGCCTGGTTGATCCAGCACCAGCTGATGCCGGCCATGGTCGAGCGCGAAAGCGCCTAGGCGCTGAGTGGGGAGGTCCAGGTCGCCGACGCCTATCGAGGCGGCGAGCTCACGGGCGGTACCGCCGGACGTGGCGCCGAGAACCAGGTGCCCTCCGTCGCGGCGCTGGCCCTGCGCCCGGCAGGCCATCCGCTCTACACCCAAATGGCGCTGCCGCCGGGCCTCGCGCGCCAGGCGATGGCCAACGGGGCCACCACCGACCTGACCCCGGGTTGCCAGGCGACCTCGAGGGGTTGGCCGGCTTTGCCGGCGTCACCGATGCCGGTTGTCAGTACAGGTCATCATCGTCGGCACCCGCCAACCGCAAGACCTGCCGCCATTCAATTGGATTAACACCGTCTTGGGTAACCTCAAGACGAGTTTCGGCGGGGCTGACCACGCATGCGACTTCACCCAGTAGGGTGCCCACTATCTGGCCACGTTCGCCGACCGCTTCAACCGGCGGTTTCATCTCGATACGATTCACATCCGCCTGCTTGTGGCGGTCGTTGCAAGCGGACCGCGCCCTGAGCGATGGATTCGCATGGCTGATGAAACTTGCTAATCAGGTGAGTTCATACGCCAAGGAAGGACTGCCGGGGGAAAATACGTCTGGGTGGCTTGACACTGTCACAGCCACCGGGGGATCAAGATCAGGGCCCAGACACTGGCGGCGAAGACGATGACCAGGAAGACCGCCGCCGAGGCGATGTCCTTGGCGCGGCCGGAGAGTTCGTGATGCTCCAGGCCGACCCGATCCACATTGGTCTCGATGGCGGAATTCAATAACTCGACAATGGGTACCAGGAGCAGGCTGCCGAGGAGCAGTGCCCGTTCCACCGGTGTCCCGCCCAGCCAGAGACTCAGGGGCAGGAGCGGCAGCAGGGCCCAGACCTCCTGGCGAAAGGCCTCCTCGTGTTGGTAGGCGGCCTTGAAGCCCTTTCGGGAGAACTGCCAGGCATTGACCAGGCGCCGCCAACCCTTGGCATTTTGATTAGCCATGGGCTGGCGATCCTTTCCAGGCCAGATCCGGCTCCCGAGCGGCGCGGACATCGTCCAGGCGCCGCACTGGCAGGCCGTGGGGCGCGCCCTTGACCCGATCCGGGTCCGTCTGGGCCTCTGCCCGGATGGCGGTCATGGCCGCCACAAAGCTGTCCAGTTCCTCCGGGGTCTCGGTCTCCGTGGGCTCGATGAGCAGACACTCGGGGACCAGCAGGGGGAAATAGGTGGTGGGGGCGTGGAAGCCGTAATCCAGCAGCCGCTTGGCAAAGTCCATGGCGTTGACGCCCGTGGCCTTGGCCTCCCGGCGCAGGGTCAGGATGAACTCATGGCTGGCGCGGCGCTGGCCATAGGCGGGCTCGAAGCCGGCTTCGATCAGGCGCTTGAAAAGGTAGTTGGCGTTGAGGCTGGCGTACTCGGCGATGCGCTTCATGCCCTGCCGCCCCACCAGCCGGGCGTAGATATAGGCGCGCAGCAGGATGCCGATATTGCCGCCAAAGGCGGTGAGGCGGCCAATGCTGTGCGGGCGGTCCGCCTCCTCCAGCCAGCGGTAGTCCTGCCCCTCCCGCGCCACCAGGGGCAGGGGCAGGAAGGGCTCCAGGCGCGCCGAGACGCCCACGGGGCCCGCGCCTGGTCCGCCGCCGCCGTGGGGGGTGGCGAAGGTCTTGTGCAGATTCATGTGGATGACGTCGAACCCCATGTCGCCGGGCCGGACCTGGCCGAGGATGGCGTTGAGGTTGGCGCCGTCGTAATAGAGCAGGCCCCCGACCCCGTGGACGGCCTCGGCGACAGCGCCGATGCGGCGATCGAAGACCCCGATGGTGCTCGGATTGGTAAGCATGATACCGGCGGTCTGGGGGCCCAGGGCGGCGCGCAGGGCCTCCAGATTGAGGTCGCCATCGGCGCCGGTGGGGATCTCGCGCACCCGGAAGCCGCACATGGCGGCGGAGGCGGGGTTGGTGCCGTGGGCGGCGTCGGGGACCAGGATCTCGGTGCGGCCCCGGTC
>JBATOB010000266.1:0-7718 GCA_049290655.1 Chromatiaceae bacterium
GCCCGAGCCGGTACGCTCGGCTCAGTCACCCATGGCGTCGATCATCTGGGCCTTAGCCTCGCGATAATCCTGATTGGCCTCCTGCATCATCTCCTCCGCGGCTTCCAGGGCCTTGAGGGCCTGGTCGATGTCGGACCCCGCGACCATGAGGGGAATTTTCTCCACATCCTCTTCGGAGCCTTCCACCAGGCTCATGGTGCCCAGGTGCCCCCGCAGCAGGGTCAGCCGGTGGGAGCACAGGGTGCTTTTGTTCTCGTGCTGGCAGGAGCAGGTAGCGGACATGTTGGTACCCTTGCGCCGGAAAACCAACTCACTAGGTTCCTCGTCGCCTTTTTGTACCACGAGACGGATCTCCCGGAGGGGATATTGCAAGGTCTCGTAGGCTTCCACCGCCTTCTTGACCGACACGTAGAACTCCTGGGTCCCAATGGCCGCGGAGAGGCCGACCTTCTTCAGTTGCTCCATGAAGGGGCGGGTGGCATCGGCGATCTTGACGTCGATACCCGCCTCCTCGAACTTGCGGTGCAGATCGGCAAAGCGTTGCGCGGCGGTGATGTCCATGTCGGTGATCGCCTGGGCGTCGATGATGACCCACTTCACCGGCGGATCTGCCTCGCCCACCAGGTTCTCCAGGCGGTCCATGACGTAGCGCGCATTGGCGAAAATCAGCGGGCCATAGAGGCGATAAATCAGCAGGCCCGGGACGGTTTCACCCACCGGCTGTGTCTGGTCATCCGCGGCGGAGAGCCCCTCCGGCAGTGGGGTGCTGGATTTACGCCCCTTCCCCCCCGGGCGGACGGCGCCGAAATCCTGGAACTTCCCCCCTGGCCGGGACCGGCACAGGATGGCGTCCTTGGGGCGGGCAAATTCGACGATCACCCCGCCGAGGGAGATCATCAGCCCGATCAGTATCCCAGGGACCACGCCCGCCAGCAGAATGGCGCTGGTGACGGCCATGGAAATGAAAAATTCGACGCGATCCATCCGGAACAGGTCCCGGAGCGCGGCAATCTCCAGCATCCCGATGCCAGTCACGATCAGGATGGCCCCCAGAGACACCTTGGGAAGCATCCCGATGAGTTCGGTCAGGAAGAAGAGAGAAAGCAGCAGACCGCCCGCCGCCACCAGTTGGGCCACCTGAGTCTTGCCCCCGGTGGCATCCACGATGGAGGTACGCGACTGGCTGGCGGAGACCGGGAAGCCCTGCAAGAGACCGGCCCCGATATTGGCGACGCCGAGGGCTGTCAATTCGGCATTGGGAATGATCTCGTAGCGGTTCTTGTTGGCGAAGGCCTGGGCTAGGAGGATGCCATCCGAGAAGGCGAGAAAGGCGATGGCCACCGCCGCCGGCGCCAGGGCATGGATGTCCGACCAGTGAAATTGCGGCACCACCAGTTCCGGGATACCGGAGGGGACCGCCCCCACCAGCTTGATGCCCATGGCCTCGAGCCCCATGAATTGGGTCGCCAGGATGCCGATCATCGAGACCGCCAGGGCGCTGGGAATACGCGGCATCTGTTTGTTCAACAGAATCAGGATCAGGATCATCGCCGAGCCAAAGATGAAGGTCGGGGCATGGGCCTGCGGCAACTGGGAGATCACCTGCCAAAGCAGTGGGAAGAAGTTCTCCCCCTCGGTGGTGATGGCAAACAACTTGCCCAACTGGGTGGAGGCGAGGATCAGGGAGGCCCCGTTGAGGTAACCGATCAGCACCGGACGGGAAAGGAAATCGGCGATAACCCCGACCTTGAGCCGAGCGGCGAGGATCAGCACGGCCCCCGAAAGCAGCCCCAGGGTGGCGGCCAAGGCGGGTATCCGGGAGGGGTCTCCCGCCGCCAGGGGGAGGATGGCCGTACCCGCCAACAGCCCGATCGCGGCATCCGGCCCAGCGATGACATGGCGCGAAGAGGCGAAGATGGCGTAACCCAGGGAGGCCGCCAAGGCGGCGTAGATGCCCGTGATGGGCGGCATATGGACCAACTCGGCATAGGCAATGACCGAGGGGATCATCACCACGCAGGCCGTGATCCCGGCCAGGACATCGCCGCCCAACCAGCTTAGCCGGTAGTTGGCCAGGACGTTCAGGAGGGGAATCCCCAGGGAGAACTTTCGCCTGGCAGGGGTCTGTGCCATCTATTGAACCTCGTG
Organism: Chromatiaceae bacterium; assembly: GCA_049290655.1. Taxonomy (GTDB): domain Bacteria; phylum Pseudomonadota; class Gammaproteobacteria; order Chromatiales; family Chromatiaceae; genus M0108. Next base: position 2,149 of record JBATOB010000266.1, read on the forward strand.
GATACCAGATTATGGATGCGAATCCCAGGCGCCTGGACAGCGGCTAGAGCAGGCCTGGCGCCTCGGGAGGACGCTTGGCCAGCAGACGGACACGTCTGGAACCCGTGTCCGTGTCATAGACATGGCCCGCGGGGCCATTGGAAGAGTAACGATAAGGTAACGCGAGGGTAATGAAAAGTCTGAATCCGTGCCCTGGGACGGACTCCAGGCGGGTATACCCGGAGTCCCACCACCGGGGGGTACGGATGGCACGGCGCGAATACGCTCGCTGGCCGTCCATATTGGACCGCAACCCTGGCGGCGGCCTCGTCCTGGCAAAGCGGTATGGCCCGGAGTATTCCCTTCAGTTCCAGGGTGTGGAATACCCTTTGCTGGCACTAATTCTTTGGAGTAGGCTTCCACGTCTTTCCGCATTCGATGCTAAGAGGTTTTCAGTGGAAAAGGATCTGCGCGAGGCCGCCCTCGAATATCACCGCTGGCCTACCCCCGGCAAGATTTCCATCCGCCCGACCAAGGGCCTGACCAACCAGCGCGATCTGGCGCTAGCCTATTCCCCGGGGGTCGCCGCCGCCTGCGATGCCATCGTCGCGGACCCGGCGACGGCCGCCGATTACACCTCGCGCGCCAACCTGGTCGGCGTCATCACCAATGGCACCGCCGTCCTCGGCCTGGGTGACATAGGCCCCCTGGCCGCCAAGCCAGTCATGGAGGGTAAGGGCTGCCTGTTCAAGAAGTTCGCCGGCATCGACGTCTTCGACATCGAGCTGGCGGAGAAGGACCCGGACAAGCTGATCGACATGATCGCCGCCCTGGAACCGACCCTCGGCGGTATCAACCTGGAAGACATCAAGGCCCCGGAGTGCTTCTACATCGAACGGAAGCTTAAGGAGCGGATGAAGATCCCGGTCTTCCATGACGACCAGCATGGCACCGCCATCATCTCCGCCGCCGCCCTGCTCAATGGCCTGAAGGTCGTTGGCAAGCCCATCGAAGAGGTCAAGGTGGTCTGCTCCGGCGCCGGCGCCGCCGCTATCTCTTGTCTCAACCTCTGGTGCTATCTCGGCGTCCAACGCCAGCACATCACCGTCTGCGACTCCAAGGGTGTCATCTACATCGGCCGGCCTGGTGGCATGGACGAGAGCAAGGCCCAGTATGCCCAGGACACGGAGGCCCGCACCCTGGGGGACGCGATCCAGGGCACCGATATCTTCCTCGGCCTTTCGACCGCCGGGGTCCTGACTCCGGACATGGTCGAGACCATGGCCGCCCAGCCCATGATCTTCGCCCTGGCCAACCCGACGCCGGAAATCATGCCGGACCTGGCCAAGGCCGCGCGCCCGGACGCCATCATCGCCACCGGCCGTTCGGACTACCCCAACCAGGTCAACAACGTCCTCTGCTTCCCCTTCATCTTCCGCGGCGCCCTTGACGTCGGCGCTACCTGCATCACCGAGGAGATGAAGATCGCCAGCGTGCGCGCCATCGCCGAACTGGCCGAGGCCGAGGTCACCGACGAGGTGGCCATGGCCTATCCCGGCCGAGAGTTGTCCTTCGGCCCGGAATACCTGATTCCAACGCCTTTCGACCCGCGCTTGATCCTCAGGATAGCGCCGGCCGTGGCCCAGGCCGCCATCGCCTCCGGCGTCGCCACCCGACCCATCACCGACTGGCATGGCTACCGCGCCAAGCTGACCGAGTTTATCTACCACACTGGCGTGGGCATGCGAGCCATCTTCCAGGCCGCTCGCCGGCCCAAGGGCAAGCGCATCATCTTCGCCGAGGGCGAGGACGAGCGCGTGCTGCGGGCCGCCCAGATCCTCATCGAGGAGCGGATCGCGCGCCCCATCCTGATCGGCTGGCCCACCGTCAGTGAATATCGTCGGGAAAAGGCGCAACTGCGCATCCGGCCGGGGGTTGATTTCGATCTCGTCAATCCGGAATCCGACGAGCGCTATCGCGAGTGCTGGGAGGCCTACCTCAAGCTGATGGTGCGCCGCGGCGTGACGCCGGTTATAGCCAAATCCGCCCTGCGCCGAGACAATACGGTCATCGGCGCCCTCCTGCTCCGGCTCGGTTATGCCGATGGCCTCCTCTGCGGCACCAGTGGCCTCTATGCCGAGCATCTCCAGGTGATCCGCGACGTCATTGGCAAGCGCTCCGACGTCAATACCCTGGGGGCCATGAACTACCTCATGCTCCCCGGCCGCTCCCTGTTTATCTGCGATACCCACGTCAACCAGGACCCCAGCGCCGAGGAAATCGCCGAGATCACCCTGATGGCCGCCGAGCAGGTGCGCCGCTTCGGCGTTCAACCCAAGGTGGCGCTCCTGTCACACTCCAACTTCGGCTCCAGTCCCTCCGAATCCGCCCGCAAGATGAGCCACGCCGCCTCCCTTATCTCCGCCATGTCGGCCAGGGAGCTGGAAGTGGATGGCGAGATGCACGGCGACGCCGCCCTCTCCGAGGAGTTCCGCCGCGCCGCCAATCCCCACTCCATGCTCAAGGGCGAGGCCAACCTGCTCGTCATGCCGAACATCGACGCCGCCAACATCGCCTACAACCTGCTCAAGATGACCGGTGGCGAAGGCGTCACCATTGGCCCCATCCTCCTCGGCGTCGCGCGCCCGGTGCACATCCTCACCACCACCGCCACCGTCCGCCGCCTGGTCAACATGGCCGCCCTGGCGGTGGTCGAATCCCTGGAGCGGTAGAGAGGATCAGTCCCTTGGCACTCGCAATCTTCGATCTCGACAACACCCTGTTGGCGGGGGACTCGGACTACCTCTGGGGGCTTTTTCTCGCCGAACAGGGCATCGTCAATCGGGAGGAATACGAGCGGGAGAACGAGCGTTTCTACCGTGAATACAAGGAGGGCCGACTCGACATCCAGGAATTCATGCGCTTCGCCCTGCGGGTATTAAAAGACAATGAGCCCGAGGATCTACTCCGCTGGCGGGAGAGATTTGTCCGGGAGAAGATCGAGCCCATCGTCCCGACCGCCGCGATGGCGCTGGTGGAGCATCACCGCGCGGCGGGGGATACCCTGCTCATCATCACCGCCACCAATGCCTTTGTCACCGCACCCATCGCCGCGCACTTCGGCATACCGCACCTGATCGCCAGCATTCCCGAGGAGCGGGAGGGACGCTTCACGGGCAATCTGGCGGGCATCCCCTCCTTCCAGGCCGGCAAGGTCGAGCGCCTGCGCCGTTGGCTGGCCGAACAGGGGGGCGACCTCGCTGGCAGTCATTTCTACAGCGACTCCCACAACGACATCCCCCTGCTGGAGCAGGTGGAAAGACCAGTGGCGGTAGACCCCGACGAAACCCTGGCGCGACATGCCCGGGCAAGAGGCTGGCCCATCATTTCCCTGCGGGGCACCGGCGAGGGCTGAGGGATGCGGCCTCCCGGAGGGAAGCGCCGGGTCAAGGAACCCCTCCCACACCCGGGGTCGGCACCCTTAATCGAGTAACTGGCATCGGACGGGACCATGCAATCTCTCCTGGCTCTCTGGCGCGGGTTGCGCTTCCTGCTCCATATTTTTACGGCCGCCCTCCTGGTGGCCATCCCCGTGGCGCTGCCGCGGGCCCTGGGCCTGCGACCCACCTGGATACCAGCCCTGACCCGCTGGTGGTACCGGCACCTGTGCCGGATCCTGGGCCTGCGACTAGAGGTAACAGGAGGCCTGGCCCCCGGGATTCTGCTGGTGGCCAATCACATTTCCTGGCTCGACATCCCCGTGCTGGGGGCCCAAGGCGACATCGCCTTCCTGTCCAAGGCCGAGATTCGTGCCTGGCCCCTGATTGGCTGGATGGCCGAGGTGCTGGGCACCCTCTTCATCCACCGTGGCGCCAATCAGGCCCGGGACATAGCGGACCAAATTGCCACCCGGGCCCGTGCCGGACAGGTCGTCGTGATTTTTCCCGAGGCCACGACCGCCGATGGCACCCAACTGCGGCCTTTTCATCCCCGCCTCTTCGCCGCCGCCCAGGCCAGCGGTGCCCGGCTGCAACCCGTCGCCCTGCGCTATGGCGAGCCGGATCGGCTGGACCCCATCGCGCCCTTCATCGGCGATGACCAGCCCGTGCCACACCTGCTCAGGGTCTTGCGTCATCCGGGCATCCGGGTCCAGGTCCAGTTCCTGCCGCCCCTGGCGAGCGCGGGTCTGGATCGCAAGGGCATGGCGAAGACCTGCCGGCGGGCCATTGGCGAGGCCTTAGGGTTGCGGCAGGACAGCTAGCCCGACAGTGCCCTCGTCACCAAACCCGGCCCTTGGCACAACCCCAGTCCGCCCATAACGAAAAACCGCGCCGAGGCGCGGTTTCTTTGGCCTTTCCTAGGCCAGTCCCCCATCCTTGGGGTGAATCATAGGGACTGATCCTTACTTGGCCTCGGCGGCGGGAGCGGCTGGAGGCGCGGGCGGGGCATAGGGCGCGCCGTAGGGGGCGCCATAGCCATAAGGAGCGCCATAGCCGTAGGGGCCACCCCAGTAGGGGGCATAGCCATAGCCGTAGTAGTCGCGATAGCGGTTGTAGCCACGGCCCCAGCCGCGTCCACCACCGGACATGTTCATGTTGAAGTCGCCGTAGCCGTCACCGAACATGTCGTTCCACCAGTTGTTGGAGTTATTACCCCAACCGTCGTTGCCCCAAGGGCCACCACCCCAGAAGGCGGAAGCGGAAGCGGAGGCACCCAAAAGGGCGGCGATGGCGACGGCGGTAGCAAGCTTTTTCATTCGGATTCTCCTATTTATCAATGGTCTGTTCAGCAAGCGAGACACTCTGTGTGCCTACGGGTATCTATAATATTAGCATTTGATTATTTTCAAAATCGGATTTTTTTATCACCTCCCGGGTTGTCATAGGCAGAGCCGAAAATAGGGCCGGACGGGGTCCGGTACAGCCCTCACAGGCCCCGCAGCCGCCTGGCCACTTGCGACAGATCCTGCCACACCAGGGCCTTCTGCTCTGGCGAGCGCAAGAGATAAGAGGGATGAAAGGTCACCATCAGGGGCGCGGCGTCGGGCCCGAAGCTGAACCAGCGGCCGCGCAGCCGACCCACGGCCTCGCCGGTGGCAAGCAGGTTCTGGGCGGAAACGCGCCCCAGAGAGAGAATGATGCGCGGCTGGACCCGTTCGATTTGGGCCGTCAGGAAGGCACGGCAGGCCGCCGCCTCCTCGGGCTTGGGATCGCGATTGCCGGGCGGGCGACACTTGAGGATGTTGGCGATGTAGACCTGGCCACGATCCAGGCCGATGGCCGCCAGCATCCGGTTAAGGAGTTGACCGGCGCGGCCGACGAAGGGCTCGCCCTGGCGGTCCTCGTCGGCGCCGGGGGCCTCGCCGATCAGCATGAGGTCGGCATCGCGCCGGCCCACGCCAAAGACAGTCTGGGTGCGAGTCTCCCACAGACCGCAGCCATGGCAGGCCGCGACCCGGGCCTGCAGCTCCTCCCAACCCAGGCCGACACTGTCACCGCCGGAGCCGGATGCGGGCCCGGGGGCGAGAGGCGGGACCAGGGCCAGCGGCACGGCCTGCATGGGGAGCGGGGTCGGCGCGGGGTCGAGGCGGG
>JBATOB010000267.1:0-4359 GCA_049290655.1 Chromatiaceae bacterium
CAAGAGGCGCAGCACCTCCCTGGCTAAGAATAACGGGTAACTCCGTCTCGGTATATAATCACACGGGGCTCGACAGTTATGCATTATATCACGCTAGATCTATGTGGTAGTAATAAATCAGCGTTTCCTTAGAGACAGGTTATTATGATTTTTGTTCCAATGAAATGTTTGGCTAATAAATACGAGGACTATAATAATGGTGGTGGTCCGCAGCAGGCTTCCATCCGGTGCTTGCCAGGATTCCCAGAGCCCCCCAAAGGCCAGGACCTCTCCCTGAGCATGACGGTAGTAATAGGGTTGCTTGGTTTGGCCCTGATGATCCCACTCATAAAAGCCATCCGCTGGAATCAGGCAACGGCGTTTCTGAAAGCCAGCGCGAAAACTCGGTTTATCGGCCACGGTTGCGGCCCGGGCATTGATCAAGCGCTTACCGATGCTTTGATCATGGCTCCAATGGGGTACTAGGCCCCAGCGTAACCGCTGGAGGACGAGTAATCCTGCCGGTGAACGGCGAATGACGGGGATGTCGGTGCCTGGGGTGATGTTAAAGCGCGGGCTGAGATCGGCGCATTCCGCCAGAGCAAAGACGCTGGTCAGTTCATCGGCACAACGAGCAAGGGCGAAGCGACCACACATCGGGGTGATTATTTCCCATGCACCAGGAACGGCACTTTAACACATGAATACTGTAACATTTATCTAATCGGGTATTACGATGGCTAGTTTGGCCGCCCCTACCTTTTCGGGACGCTCGGTTATGACTTAGCTGGCCTGTTCATCCAACTGCTCGTTTCCTTCCCCATCCTGTTATCACCTCGTGGGTGCCCAAGCTACCTGCCGATTGTGCCATCGCCCACCGAGGAAGACGCTAAAGGACCATTTTCTTTCAGGTCATCATGATGCCATGACAGACCTGGGAATTCTGGCGGGTTATCTATGCTGCTCGTGGACCAGGCGTGCCCATCCCGCCTCAGGTGATCGGGTATGGGCAGCAATCGATGGTAGCCGCCTGGTACGAGTCTTACCAGCCCCGGGGAGGACTGGGTAGGGTGGTGGCCAAGCAGGCTCCCGATCGGGTCCTGAGGCTGCTGGAGGCTCAGGAGGGGTGGTGCGCGGGGTGGGTTCGGGGTGGTCTGTAAAGACCGTTCTGACGGCGCTATGGCCCCTATGGATTGAGGACCATTGGCAAATGTTGCTGGTACCCCCCTTCCTCCAAGCAGATCGGATTACCGCCAAGCCAAGCCAAGTGGCGCTAGGCAAGGCCACTGACATAGCACCAAAAGAAAAAGGCTTGGGGCCGAAGCGCCTCAGCCCTTGAATTAATGGAGCCGATGAGGAGATTCGAACTCTCGACCTACTGATTACGAATCAGTTGCTCTACCAGCTGAGCTACATCGGCATCAAGCAGTAAGTATAAGAAATCCCCCGGGAGCGGGCAAGGCTCATGGTGGCTTCCCAGCGATTCCCGCCTGGCGGTCCCAAGGGGTCCTCCTTGCGGCAAGGACTGCCGGGGCGAATGAGGAGGCAAAGCGAAGCGAGCTGCTCCCCCGGAAGCGGCGTGGCAAAGAGGGCTGGCGGTCCCCTCAAGCCTCACTGCGAACCCGATCGGTCACGGCGCTGCCTCACGACGTGTCGCAGACCAGCGGGCTGGCGGGCTGGCGGGCTGGCGGCTGATGGAGCGGTAGCGGGTCTCCCCATCCGGGATCCGGCCGATGTCGAAGCCGTTGCGCAGCAGACGCCAGAAGCGGGTCTTGCCGTCCGCGGCCTTGACCGCGCTTTGAAACAGACGGTAGGTGCGTTGTTGGATCGGGTCGATCAGCAACGCCAGCATCATCCGGGGCATCAGCACCGTGCTGAGGTGCTGGTGGCCGTGACCGCAGGGGCGCCCGAAGTAATCACCTGGGTTCTTGAGGGTATTGACGGTCGCGTTTGCGATCTGCCAGCGGGCGCGGGCTCCTCGCATCAGCGTCATGAGGTTGGTTTTGTCGATCTGGCAGTCCGTCACCCAGGAGCAGTGGGTCACCTGGCCGTTGGGCTGGGTCTCCCCGTACGCCAGAAAAATGACCTCCAGGTCGCAGTTGGCGTCGTTGAGCGGTACGCCGTTGCGGTAGCGGAACCGATGGCGGGTCCCGTCCTCATCGGTCACCGGGTAGGCGGCGGTGGTCGGGGTCTGCGCGACCCACTCGAACAGGCACGGGTGATCGTCCGGCGTGGCGCCGAGGATGAAGCGTCGGTCCAGGGTCTTTAACTGGCGGATGTGCGGGGCGTTGGCGGCCAGCCCATCCTCGATCACGATCAACTTCAGATGCGGATGCTCGCGGCGTAGCGCTTCCAGCAGCCGCTTGGCGGCATGGCGCTCGCCGTCGTTCTTCTTGGCCCTATCCGGCTTGAGGATGGGTTCGGGGGCGAGGGGAAATACCTCCTGGTGATCCGGATGCACCAGGACCGCGCCCAGCATCTGGTGGTAATAGGTGACCGTACCGTTACGGTGGTGCTGTTCGCAGCACTGCGCACCATGGCTCCTCGGCGAGGAGAAGTCGCCGGTCCCGTCCAGGGAGCGGCGGTAGCGGCCATCCAAGCAACTGAACCCCTCCAGCCTCTTGCCGCGCTGAAGGGCGCTAAACAAGGTCTGGTAGCGGGGACGTAGCGGGCGGGGATCGACCCCGTCAAGGCGTTCCCGCAGGCGGGTATCGCCGGGCGCGGGCGATGCCATACCGGGTCTTGAGGTTCGCTCGCGGCGTCTCCACCGACCGGTCCTGGTCGAACTGGAGCAGTGAGGGATACTTGAGCCCGAACACCGCCAGCCTCGACAGGAGATGGTCCACCCAGGGCATGTCGCCACCCGCATCGTCGGGGATCTTGGCAAAGCAGCGGCGGGCCTCGCCCAACAGACCTGGGATGCTGAGTTGCTTACGGGATAAGGGGGCTGCCACCCACACAGTTACCTCAAAACTTTGGTAGTCCTCTATAAAGTTATACCCGTCTTATATGAGATTTCGGTTTAAGAACGCGCTGTAACAGTCGGAGATATTGTGTAAGATTGCGCTCATGCTTGACTACCGACTCAGCAAACAGGAACTGGCGGAGCTACGCGCGGCGCACCGCCGAGCGTTGAACGTGCGTGAAGCGTATCGCATCAATGCCGTGGTTGTGCTCGGCAACGGACGTACTGCGGCGGATGTGGCCGATGCGCTGCTGATCGATCCGGAGACGGTCCGTAGCTATGTCAAGCGTTACCAGAAGGGAGGTGTCGACGAGCTGTTGCGTATGAACGATGTCGGCAGCGAATCCTGGCTCGACGAGGTTCAGTTAGCCCAGTTGGATGCGCATCTGCAGGAGCACCTGCCTCTGACGGCAGAGTCCGTTGCACGCTGGGTCAAGGAACGCTGGGGGGTATGCTACGCTGCGAGCGGGATGGCTGCGGTGTTGCGCCGTCTCGGCGACGTCGACAAGAAGCCAAAACGGGTCCCTGGTAAGGCGAATGCCGCCGCGCAGCGGGAATTCCTCGAAGATTACGAAATTCTCAGGGAAATCAGCGGTGGGGATGACGTGGTCATGTTCATGGACGCCACGCACCCGCAGCACCATCCAGTGATTAGCTGCGGCTGGATCAAGCGCGGCGCAGCGCACCCCATCAAGAGCAACACCGGTCGGCGCCGTCTGAACCTCAACGGCGCGATAGACGTTCAGCGTATGAGCGCCCAGATCCGCTGCGACGACACCATCGATGCGATCGCCACCATCGCCCTGTTCGAGCAAATCGAGCGCGCCAATCCCCTGGCCAAGCGCAGCACGATCATCTGCGACAACGCTCGCTACTATCGCTCCAAGGCGGTTTCCGAGTATCTGGAGAATTCCCGGATCGACCTCCTGTTTCTGCCGCCGTATTCACCAAACCTTAACCTTATCGAACGATTTTGGAAGTTCTTCAAACGCCAAGTGCTTTACAACCACTATTACGAGGCATTCAACGACTACAAAAACGCATGCAAGCGGTTCTTCCGTGAGCTCGATTCATACGTACCGCGGCTACGCTCGCTGCTGACGGAAAATTCCGAGATCATCGGGAATTGAAAAACCGAAATCCCGTATTTGCTGGGTATAACTCCGTCTCGGTATATGATTACATGGGGCCTGACACCTAGAACGAAGGGCCTAACCTTCGGCCCAAGAGCAAGCGCCTTGGCCTGAACGTTAGGGCATAATCCTATTGATCATAGTGGGTGATTCCAAGGGCGGAGTCTAGAATCAAGTGCAACACCCTTACCCTTTCAGGTGTTGCGATGGGCACGAACTACGAACAACTGTCTGCCGAAGAACGCGCTACGATCATGCTGATGGCCCAAGAGGGGCAGAGTC
>JBATOB010000268.1:0-2245 GCA_049290655.1 Chromatiaceae bacterium
GAGTTACGCCGAGGGCTTCATCAAGAACCGCTACATCGGCCGCACCTTCATCATGCCCGGCCAGCAGGTGCGCAAGAAATCCGTGCGCCAGAAGCTCAACGCCATCGGTCTGGAATTCCGCAACAAGAATGTCCTGCTGGTGGATGATTCCATCGTGCGGGGCACCACCTCCCAGCAGATCATCCAAATGGCGCGAGAGGCCGGCGCCCGCCGGGTCTATTTCGCCTCCGCCTCGCCACCGGTGCGCTATCCCAACGTCTATGGCATCGATATGCCCGCCGCCAGCGAGTTGGTCGCTCATGGCCGTACCGAGGAGGAAATCCGCCTGGTCCTGGGCGCCGACCGCCTTATCTTCCAGGACCTGGAGGACCTGATCGACGCCGTCCAGAAAAAGGGCAAGAGCGATGTGGATCGCTTCGATACCTCGGTCTTCGATAGCGACTATGTCACGGGTGACGTGAGCGAGGTCTATCTCCGGCAACTGGAGGCGATGCGCAATGATGTCGTCCAGGAAAGCAGGAATGGTCTCTGCGAGTCCGGCATCGAGCTCTATAACAATGCCTGATCCGAATCCCCTGGACAGCATGGGCTTCGCCACCCGGGCGATCCGCACCGGCCACCATCGCACGGCGGAAGGGGAGCACAGCGAGCCCATCTTCGCTACCTCCAGCTTTGTCTTCGCCAATGCCGCCGAGGCGGCGGCGCGCTTCGCCGGGGACGAGCCGGGCAACATTTACTCGCGTTTCACCAATCCCACGGTGCGGGCCTTCGAGGAACGCCTGGCGGGTCTGGAAGGTGGCGAGACCTGTGTCGCCACCGCCTCGGGCATGGCCGCCATCCTCGCCACCTGCCTGGGGCTGCTCAAGGTCGGCGACCATGTCCTCTCCTCCCGCGCCATCTTTGGCAGCACCACGGTCCTCTTCAACAAGTATCTGGGCCGCTTCGGCGTCGCGACCAGCTATGTGGACCTGCCCGATCTGGACGCCTGGGCGGCGGCCATCCGGCCCAGCACCCGGCTCCTGTTTCTGGAAACCCCCTCCAATCCCCTGACGGAGATGGCCGACATCCGCGCCCTGGCGGACCTGGCCCATGCCCATGGCTGCCTCCTGGTGGTGGACAACTGCTTCTGCACCCCCGCCCTGCAAAGGCCCCTGGGCCTGGGTGCCGACCTGGTCATCCACTCGGCCACCAAGTACCTGGATGGCCAGGGGCGGTGTCTCGGCGGGGCCGTGGTCGGCGATGCCCAACGGGTGGGCGAGGAGGTCCTCGGTGTCATCCGCACCGCCGGACCCAGCATGAGCCCCTTCAACGCCTGGGTCTTCCTCAAGGGCCTGGAGACCCTGGAACTGCGGATGCTGGCCCATGCCCGCGCCGCCCAGGCCCTGGCCGAGTGGCTGGTCGCGCACCCCGCCGTCGAGCGCGTTCATTACCCCGGTCTGGCCTCCCACCCCCAACATCACCTGGTCGGCCGCCAGCAGCGCACTGGCGGCGGTATTGTCGCCTTCGAGGTGCGCGGTGGCCGGGATGCCGCCTGGCGGGTCATCGACGCCACCCGCTTCCTGTCCATCACCGCCAACCTGGGTGACACCAAGTCCACCATCACCCACCCCGCCACCACCACCCACGGCCGCCTGAGCGCCGAGGAACGTGCCAGCGCCGGTATCCGCGAGGGTCTCATCCGCGTCGCCGTTGGGCTGGAGGACCTGGCCGATATCGCCGCCGACCTGGCCCTGGGTCTGGATCGGGAATAGGGTCCGGCCGCCGGCCTCACACCCAACCGGGTAGGCTACCCCGTTCGAGAAGCCGTTCACCCGCTACCCGGTTGACCCTGGGCATCCTGTCTCACACCTAAATCAAGGACCAAGGTAGGCTTGAAACTTCATCCGGTGCTGGCTATCAAAGAAATTATATGTCGGCAACTTATTGATAAAAAAATAAACTCCATAAAATGTCGTATTTGGCCGTGTGAAGTGGACCCCGAATCCTGGACAGGTGGCTAAGTTAAGGGTTGAGGGCACCCTGTTAGCCAACAGGAGCCTTCGACCATGCCCAGACCCCGTAAACGCCACCGTCCCGACTTCAAGGCCCGAGTGGCCCTGGAGGCGATCCGCGGGCTGCAGACCACCGCCCAGCTCGCCAGCGAGTTTCAGGTTCATCCGGTGCCGATCAGCCAGTGGCAGCGCCAGGCCCTGGATCACTTGCCCGAGGCCTTCGGGCGCGATAGCAGCCACCCGCAGCGCTCGGA
>JBATOB010000269.1:0-11454 GCA_049290655.1 Chromatiaceae bacterium
GGATCAGCACTGGCAGGGTCTGGCCTCGGCCTCGCAGCCGCCGCAGCACCTCCATGCCCACCAGGCGCGGCAGGCCCAGATCGAGTACCAAGAGATCGAACTCCTCGGTCTTGAGGGCGAGATCGGCCGCCTCGCCGTCCCGCACCCAATCCACCGCATGCCCCGCCTGGCGCAGGCCAATGCTTAGGCCATCGCCCAGGGGAGGATCATCTTCAACGAGGAGAATGCGCATGGGGATTCCCTGGCCATTAGGGTTAAAGGGTGAACCACCAGGCACAAACGGCAACCCAGGCCAGCAGGATGGGTACCGCGAGCGGATGGGCATTGGCAATCGCCTCGCCGGGACGGCCGAGCTTATAGCCGCTGAACATAGCGCCAATCAGGTTTTCGCCATGAGCCAGGCTGCTCGCCGCGACGCCAACAACGTGCAAGAGGGCGACCCCCAGCATGGCCGAGGCCAGAAACTCATGGACCTCGCCGACCCCCTCCCAGGCCTCGCCCTGATAGACGACCCAACCCGAGGCCCCCGTCAGGAGTCCCAGAGCCAGCAAGGCGAGGATGGCCCAACCGCCGGCGGCATTGTGACCGGCATAGGCGGATTCCTGGCTCCCGAAGGGCCCCTCCAGCAAGCTGGCGACATAGTCCAGCACCGCTTGCCGCCCCTGGACGAAGCTCCCAAAGCGGGCATGGGTGCTGCCAATCAAGCCCCAAAGCAGGCGAAACAGCAGGATACCCACCAAGGCCCCGCCCAAGGCGGCATGGACCAGGCGCAATTCCTCGCTGTCGCCCGTCAGCCAGGCCAGGGCGAAGAGTATCACCAACAGCCAATGGCCGATGCGCACCGGCCAATCCCAGACCAGAATCTTTTGATGCTCAGTCATCTTCTTTCTCCTCCCAGCGGCGGCCATCGGGCATGACGATTTCCCGCTCGCGGTAGCTGCCCGCGGCGGCGCGCGTATGGCAGGCGGCGCAGTTGGCGGAGCTCTTGACCTTGGGGTCTTGCCAGACCTTGGCCGGCACCTCGTGGTGCTTGCGCTTGAACCAGGGCGCGGCGGTCAGGCGCGGCGGTTCACCCTTCGCCATGGGGGCCCCGCTGACTTTATCGCCACCGGCGTTTTGGATCAGGAAGGTCTCGATGGTCTGGCGGGTCTTAGCGTCCAGGCCGGCATTGTCGCCATAGTGGTTGTCGAGCTGGGTCATGACCTGACGCCACCCCTTGGCATCGAGGAGTGCGGGGGGAAAAGCCAGATGACAGGCACCGCATTCCGCCTCAAAGGCGGGTGGGGCGCCGGCTGGGATCACCAGCTTGTCTGCCTGGACGGCCAAGGGCAGTACCCATAAGGCGGCGATCAGATAAGGGGTCTTCATGTCAGCGTCCTCCGGTCAGAAAGGCCACGAAGTCGGCCTTTTCGGCGGCCGTGCAGTCCCGGCCCACTACCTCCTTACAGTTGCGACCAAACCATTTATCCGCCTTGGCCAGGTCGGTGAAACGCTCCGGATTGGCGACGGGGGCCAGGGGCTTGATGGGTTTGTCGGTGACGACATGGCGCCCCCCCTTGGCAGGGTCATCCGTGTGGCAGCTCATACAAGCAGGCATCTTGGCGGAAACCCCGAAAGTGCGCGCATAAAAGGCGGCTCCCCTTTGGACCGAAGGGGTGAAGCCCGCTTGTTGGCTCCTGGCCTCGGCACTGTAGCCTTTCATCAGTTCGGCGGGGGTGGCCGCCTGGACACTAGCCATGAAGGGGGCCGCGAACAGGACGGGGAACAGGAAAGAGGCGGTTCTCATCTTTAGGAATCTCCTTGGCGTGAATCAGTGGTGCCAAGTTTGACAGGGGAACCTTAAGGCTGGCTTATCGTGATACCCACCACACCTAGTTCTCGGCGTCCCGGTCTGGGTGGCCGGCGGCCGGGGGACGCCGCGAATACATCCCTGTAGGCTTGGCGACCGCATCCCTGCGGTCGACACCCCCGCCCGCCGCCACCCAGGCCGCCTGCTAGGGGCCGAGGCGTCATCGGCGCTGGGTAACATCATGCTCAGGGCAGAAATTTGGCCGGGGGTCTCCCAGAGTGTTATTATTTTTCCATAGGTAACACGAGCGCGGCGCCCCCCAGGGTCCCGGTGACCGCCCTGATTCCTGTGGAGGAACCATGCACATCCCGGAAGGTATGCTCTCAATCCCCATCACCGCTGCGGCGGGCCTGGTATCGGTCGCGACGGTCGCCTACGCCGTTTCCTGGGTCCGCCGGCACATGGATGATCGCAAGGTGGTTTTGATGGCGGTCTTGGGCGCCCTCATTTTCGCCCTACAAATGCTCAACTTCCCTATCCAGGCCGGCACCTCCGGTCACTTCGCCGGGGGCGCCCTCGCCGGCATCCTGCTCGGACCCTGGCCCGCCGTGCTGGTCATGACCGCAGTCCTCGGTGTCCAGGCCTTCCTGTTCGGGGACGGCGGCGTCATGGCCCTGGGGGCCAACATCCTCAACCTGGGCATCCTGGCACCCCTCATCGGCTACCTCCTCTATCAGGCCGCCACCCGCTGGCGGGACACGCGCGGCCGCCGCATGGGCGGCGCCTTTCTGGGGGCCTGGCTCTCCACCCTGCTGGCGGCCCTCGCCGTCGCGGCGGAGCTCGGCTTCTCCGGCACCGCGCACCTGGGGGTAGCCACTCTCGCCATGGGCACCACCCACGCCCTGATTGGCATCGGCGAGGGCCTGATAACCGCCGCCCTGGTCGCCTATCTCTGCGCGGTTCGCCCCGATCTCCTGACAGGCCAGGCCCATGGCACCGGGACCCGCCCATTCCGGGAGGTGGCCGTGACCCTGGCGGCGATCGCCCTGCTGGCCACCGGCCTGTCTTTTCTGGCTTCATCCGCCCCGGACGGCCTGGAATGGGTCTATTTCGAACAGGGCATCGGCGATGCCGGAGCGGTGGCACGGGCCCCCAAACTCCTGGGCGACGGCGGCCCCCTGGCCGACTACCAGGTGGCGGGGCTGGATAACGAGGCCCTCGGCCGCGCTATCGCCGGCCTGATCGGACTGACCATCGTGGGCGCCCTCCTCACCGCCGTCGCCATCCGCCGGCGCCGGCAGGCCCTGGCAGGCTAGACACATCTTCTTCGCATCGGGGTTCCCGCCTGGCTTGACGGCAGACTGGACGGCTAATGATGGAGTGAAACATGGAAGACCTAGTGCGATTCAGCATCACCATGGAGGCCGACCTGCTCGGACGCTTCGACGACCTGGTCGCCCGGCGCGGCACCAAGGCCAACCGTTCCGAGGCCGTCCGCGACCTGGTCCGGGAGGCCCTGGTCGAACAGGCGGTCGCGGACCCGGATGCCGAGATCGCGGGCACCATCACCATGGTGTTCGACCATCACGAATCCGATCTCTCGGACAAACTGAACGATATCCAGCACCACTACATCCACGAGATCGTGTCCACGGTGCATGTCCACCTTGACGCCCGCTATTGCCTCGAGGTCATCGTGCTGCGCGGCGCCAACGCCAAGATCCGGGCCATTGCCCACACCCTGCTCGGCACCAAGGGGGTTAAACATGGCAAGCTGGTGACCACCACGACCGGAGATGGCGAGACGGCGGCCGGCGGCCAGGCTCGCGGGCAGGGGCACTCACACAGCCATGCCCATTCCTATAGCCATACCTCCAGCTTCGCGCATTCGCACAGCCACTCCCATAGCCACGGCCAGGGCCATGCCTAGGCTGCCCGGCACCAAGCCGCCAGGGCAAACCATGTCGCCCGGCATCGATAGCCGGGCCAAGATCCTCGCCGCCCTGATGCTCATTGCCGCCATCGTCCTCACCGCCCCCATGGACCTGGCCGAGTTCCTGGTCGTGGTCCTCTTTGTCGGCGCCGTGGTCGCCCTGCTCGACGGGTCCGTCATCGCTGTCTTGCGGCGGGGGCTCCTGGTCCTGCCCTTCGCCGGCGCCATCGCCCTCTTCGCGCCCCTGGCCCGCATCGAGGCCGGCTCCTGGGCGGGTGTGGCGGCGGCCTATGCCAGGGGTTGGCCCCTCATCCTTGCCCTGCTCGCCAAGGCCTACCTCTCGGTCCTCATCGTCAGCGCCCTCACCGCCACCACCCCCGTGCCCGAGCTCCTGCGAGGTATGCAGGCCCTAAGGGTGCCGGATATCTTCCTGACCCTCTTCATCTTCCTGCTGCGCTATCGGGATCTGTTCCGGGCACAGGTGGCCGCCCTGCGTGATGCCATCGCCAGCCGGGCCCCGCGCTTGCGTGGCTGGCGACGGCTATTTCTCTATGGTTCCCTCGGCGGCAACCTTTTGGTACGCGCTTATGAGCGGGGCGAGCAAGTTTACGACGCCATGATCGCCCGCGGTTACTCCGGTACCCTGCCGGTCGCAACGCCCTTGTGCTGGCGGGGCGCGGATAGTGGCTTCATCGCCATCGGGTTGGTGTTCGCCGGCGCCCTGGTCATCTACCGCTGAATGGCTGGTCCCCCACCCCACCACTGGACCCTGACCGTGCCCCCCGACGCCCCCGCCATCGAGGTCCGCGACCTTGTCCACCGCTATCCCGACGGCACCCAGGCCCTGAACGGCATCAGCCTGCGGGTAGCCCAAGGCGAGCGCATCGCCCTGCTGGGCCCCAACGGCGCCGGCAAGTCCACCCTGATCGGCCACCTCAATGGCATCACCCAGGCCCAGCAGGGCGAGATCGCCATCGCGGGCACCCTCGTCTCGAAGGCGACGGTGGCCAGGGTGCGGGAAAGAGTCGGCGTGGTCTTTCAGGACCCCGACAACATGCTCTTCATGACCCGCCTGGCGGATGACATCGCCTTCGGCCCGCGCAACATGGGACTGCCCGAGGCCGAGGTCGTCCGGCGGGTCGCCCGCGCCCTCGCCGAGGTCGGGCTGACGGATCTGGCCGCCAAGCCCGGTCTGCACCTGTCGGTTGGCCAAAAGAAGCGGGCGGCCCTCGCCGCTGTCCTCGCCATGGCGCCGGCGGTGCTGATCCTGGATGAGCCGACCTCGAACCTCGACCCCCGCTCCAAGCGGGCCATGATCGAACTGCTCTCGGGGCTCGCCGTGACTCTCATCGTCGCCACCCACGACATGGACCTCGCCTGGACCCTCTGCGAACGCGCGATCGTGCTCGACCATGGAGGCCTCGTCGCCGATGGCCCCGCGCGGAGCCTCATGGTCGAGGAGGCCTTGATGCACCGGCACGGTCTGGAGGTGCCCCACCTTGCCCTGCACCAGCTCGCCAGCCAAGGGCTCCCCCATCGACATGGGTTTGACTAAAGCAAGGCTGACCTAAAGGGGATAAACCGGATGCCTGGGCTTCTTAGCGATGGCACCGGCACCGCAGGGTGAGCCCGGAAATACCCCAGCCCCGCCATAAAAAAAATTATTGATGACAATTCGCAATTTTGTGCTTGCATAGCAGGCATAGGGGCCTTCAAGAGCGCCCCGATATCCAGACTCCAAAAATAATAATATCCCCTGACCCTGTACAGGTAAGTACCCCTGCCACTGGTAAAGCCGTATCGCCATTCCGGGGTTGACACCACCAAGAGGAGCAATCGACTGATGAATGGCAAAGAGCACTCGGACTACCCCTTGCGGGGCCTGTTGCAACGACTGAATGGCTGGAGGCTGGAGCGGCGTGCTGCACGGGCAGGGGAACAGGAGAGGGCCATGTCCCGCGCCGAGGCGATCGAGGAGGTCGTCTCGGGGACAGAGCCCAAACTGCGCGCCCTGGGCGGTTACGACCGGGAACTGGGGCCAGCGGTGGAGCGCACCCTCGCCTACATCGCCGACCTGATCGACCGCTTGCCGCCCCCCGTCGAGTTGAGCCGGGCGGCCTGGCAGCGGGACCCCCATATCAATGCCTTCTTTGCCTCGGCCGCCGACTTGCCGCCCTTCCTGGGCCGCGCCCGGTTACTCCAGGATTTTTTCAAACGCCAGCCCGGGCTAACCCAGGCCTTTGCCATCATGACCTCGACTCGCGAGGAGAAGCAGGTTTTTGGCATCAGCCTCCAGGAAAACCAGGTGCGGCGGGATGTGGCCCAAACCAGCATCGGCTTTGTCGAACCCCTCATCCTGGGCCCATCGGCGACGGAGGCGGAGGTGCGCGAGGAGGCCAAGCGTTGCGCCCTGCATCTCTTCATCGGTCTGGCGCGGGAACAACTGGCAAAAAGCCAGGGACACCGCGAGAGTCTGGAGCGGGAGCGCCAAATCCAGGAGGTCCGGTTACGCAGCCTGCGCGCCCAATCCAAGGACCTGGCGGAGAACGCCGAGCTCCAGGCCAGGATCGCGGCCCTGGAACTGGCCCTGGCCGAGAATGCGCGCGCCCTGGCGGCACTGGGCGGTCCCCGGCCGCGCCTGGAGGACATACTGGGACAGGTCCGTGACGCCTTCGCGACGCCCGAGGACCAGTTGCGGCTGGCACCGGCCGCCTTGCGCGTGGACCGGCTGGGCATCAAGCAAGAGGCCCACACAACGGCGCCAGCCAACGATCTTTCCCTGCTGGAATGTACCACGGCATCCAGCCGGCGCGTCATCACCCTGATCCGCTGCCCGCGCGCCGAGATGCCAGCCCTGGACCAGACCGTCGAATGGCTGGACCCCTACCTGGCCCTCCAATTGGGGATGCGGGGGGCTTGAGAGAGTGGGGTTCCGGTTGTGTCTGGGCATAAGAACATCTGCCTGCTCCTGATCGGCAAGGACAGCGGGTTGCCACTAGAATAGGGCCATGACCGCGACGAGGGAGATCCATCCTCGGGCGGTAAGTGGAAAATGGCCATCGAGGGGGGTTGACCCCTGGACACCACTCCAAGGCTAGAAAAGAACCAGACTAATGGACAACCACATGAAACCGAGCACCCGCCTCTCGCCTGCCCGCCTCTGGTGTCCCCTAGTCGTCCTGCTGTTAGCCGCGGGGACCGGTCTTACCAGCCCAGGCTTGCTTGCCAAGGATCATGATGACAAAGACAAGGACAAACATCACAAAGCCTCCGCATCCGCTCAATGGGTCGAGGACCTGCGCCAGGGTCGCATCCGCCTTGAAGGCGACGACGACGCCGTGGATATGCTGATCCTCGGCCGCAACATCCCCATCCCCTATGATTACATAGTCACCCTGATGCGCACCCCGAACGCCTTCGGCCAAGGCGCCGCCTGCATCATCTGCCATTCCTCCAACGATCCCGCCAAGAGCTATCGTGGCCTGAATCTCTCGACCTGCGAGGGGATCAAGGCCGGCTCGACCGAGCCCCCGGCCCATCCCATCTTCGAGCCAGGCCAATCCGCCAAGAAGAGTATCCTCGGCCGCCGCCTGCGCAACAACCGCATGCCACTTGGGGTGCATTTCAGCGCCAAGCCCGATGACCAAAATATCACGACCGTCTTCAACTGGATCAGCGCGGGCGCCAAGAAGGACGAGCATTTCAAGAAGGAGGTCCAGCCACTATTCAAGACCGACAACGCCTTTGCCGCCGACACCCCCTCCTGCACCACCTGCCACATGTCCAACCAGGAGCCACCCAGTTTCCACGAACTCGACCTGACCAGCTACGAGGGCATCATGCTAGGCGCCGATTCCGTGGCCAAGGGCGTGGACAAGGCCACCCCGGTGATCATCCCTGGCAAGCCACACGAGAGCGGCATCTACCAGCATCTGGTGGAGGACCGCATGCCCCCCGGCATACCCCCGACCGCGGATCGCGATCATCCCAATACCCTCATCCTGCTCCGCTGGATCGAGCAGGGGGCGAATTGCGGGTGAACCTGACCCGGCGGCGCTGCCTGCAAGGCCTCTGCCTCGGATTAGTCGGCGCCCCCTTCCTCGCGCGGGCCAACCGCCCCTGGATACCGACCTTGGGCGAGGTGCGACTCATGCGGCGCTGGGCGACCGGCAATCAAAATCTGGCACCGGCGGCGCTGATCGAAGGTCACATCCTCTTCGCCGGCGAACAGACCCTGGGGCTGATCGATCCCACCGCCGCGACGCCGCTGTGGGTCCGGCCGCACCAACTCCCGGGGGGCGCCGTCTTTCGCCCCCGGGCGGCGGCGGGTACCGCCATCTGCGCCGGCCGGCGCGAACTTGGGGTCTGGGGCCTGGAGAGTGGCGAGCCCATCTGGCGCCGCGGTGCCCTTCGCCAATTGGGCGTACCCTGCCTAGATGGTGATGTCCTTTTCTTGGGCGATGGCCATGAACTGATCGCCCTCGACCTGGCTAGCGGCAGCCCTCACTGGCGCTTCACCGCCATCGCCGATACCCAGATCAGCTATGCCCCGGTCGCCACGGACGACACCGTCCTGATCGGACCCGGCGATGGGCGCCTCTACGCCCTGGACCGGACGAATGGCCAGACCCGCTGGGTCCTGAATCGCAGCGAGGACTGGCAATACCTGCGTCAACTCCAGGTCGCCGGCAATATCCTGGTCGCTGGCGGCTACACCGAGAAACTCTACGGCATCGATCTGACCAGCGGCACCCTCCTCTGGTCCTTCAGCGCCGGCAACTTCATTAATTCCCACCATGTCGCCGGCGACACGGCCTTCCTCTGGTCGCCCACGGGCTGGCTGTATGCCATCGACATTCATTCTGGCGAGGTGCGCTGGCGCCATCGCACCACGGGATACCGGGGTGGCCCCCAGGACTGGGCGTCCCTGATGGCGGAATTGACCAGCCGGGACGGGCGGCTTTATGCCCTTGACCTCGCCCATGTCCTGCATGTCCTGGATCAAAGCCAGGGCGAGGAGATCGCCCGCTACCGCCTGCCCGCGCCCGCGCGACCCTTTGTGCTGCCCCTAACGGCCCAGGAGGCGATAGTAGGCGGCAATGACGGGGACTTGTGGCTCCTGGCCCTGGGCGATGTCCCCCGGCATGAGGAGCTGGCGCCGAGGTCAAGGGATGACGGGGCGTCGGCCCATCTTGGACATTCTGGACTAGACTAACAGTCAACCATTCAAACAAGAGGAGTGCCCGGACGTGATCCTGATTAAACACAAGGTAACCGGTGAGGTGCTGGCGGAACTGGGGGGCACCAGCCTGGCGGGAGAGGACCTGCGGGACATGGACCTGGCGGGGGCCGATCTGAGCGGCCAAGACCTGAGCGGCGCCAACCTGGAATATAGCGATCTCACCGAGGCCGACCTGAGCGGGGCCTGTCTCAAGGGCGCCAACCTGGTGGCTACCCATCTCGCGGGGGCCAGCCTGCGGGGCGCCGACCTGCGTTGTGCCCGGCTGGGTGCCGATAGTCCCTCGCGATCGGCCGGGTTGAGCCGCGCGGACCTGTCCCAGGCCAAATTGGAAGGAGCGGATCTACGCCGGGTAGCGGCACACGGAGCCAATCTCCGCGAGGCAACACTCGATGGTGCCGACCTGCGTGGCGCCGATTTCCTGGGCGCCGACCTGGCCAGGATCAAGGCCCGCAAGACCCTCTTCATCCAGACGAACTTGCGCGAGGTCAATCTGGAGGGCGCGGATCTGCGCGACAGCCACCTCAATGATGCCAACCTGGCCAAGGCCAACCTGCGCGGGGCCGACCTCTCCAGCCGCTATGACGATGGCTTCAGCGTCATCAACCTGGCCAATCTGGAGGGCGCGGACCTGAGCGGGGCCGATCTCCGCAATATCTCGGCCCAGGACACCAACCTGCGTAACGCCAACCTGACCGGTGTCAACTTCACCAGCGCCGTGCTGGGCGGGTCCATCCTCCACCGCGCCAACGTCACCGACGCCGACTTCTCCGCCGTGGAACTGGCCAGCGTGACCATGGAATTCGCCAACTTCTCCAAGGCCCGCAACGCCTCCATCCCACCCTACAAGAAAAACCTGCGCTAAGGGAGTCACCCTACCAGACAATAGGGAGGGGATAGGGGAAAGGAAATCCAACGTCGCGCCCGTAGGCAGTGGTGGCCAGGCGCGGCGGCGGGATCAGGGCGGCGAGGTGGTCGCTGAACGCCAGCAGGGTGAGGGACAGCGCGATGCGACCGTCGCGCTGGGGTTTGAGAAGGCGATAGACGACCGCCCAGCGATTCTTGCCATCTTCCTGATCAAAGATTCGTCGTTGGCTTGCAGGGGCGAGTCAATCAGGTCCGTCCGCCAACCTCCGCCCCAGCTTCTCATAATCCCCCAGGTGCGCACGCATCAACATTTTCCACAGCTTGCCGTGGTTCGGCACGGCGAAGTGGAGCAGTTCGTGGACGATGACGTAATCGCCGAGCTTCTTGTCCATGCCGATCAATTCATCGTTGAAGCTCAAGGTGCCAGCCATGGAGCAGGAGGCCCATTTGCGGCGCATGGGGCGGACGTAGATGGCGTGTGCTTTCACGTCGAGCTTGGCGGCCCATTCAAGCACGCGGGCTTTGAACTCCTCCCTGTCGCGCCAGCGCTTCACCCCTGGTAGCTCCTGCGCAGCAACGTGAACAGCGCATCCACGGTGGCAGTCACCTTGTTCAGGTCATCCTCTTCGGAGAAAATCGCGAAGGTTACCTGCTTGCGCGCTTCCCGCATCTCCGCCTCGCCCGTCTTCCAGTTCGGGTGCTTCTCGAAGGCTTCCCGCACCTTCCCAGCCACCTTCTCGGCGTTCGGGATACCCTCGTCGGTGAACTTGGACATCATGAAATAGGTCAGGCTGTCCAGTCCTTTGGCCGCCTGCTCCTTCTTGCGTTCTTCGTTCTGCGCGATTGCGGCAAACAATTCCTCCAGCGCCTGCTCGGTGCTGTCTTGCCGGGCCTCGAAGGCCTCCTGCACGGCTTTTGCCCGGTCCGCCATGGTGAGCAGGAAGGGATCGTCGCTCCTTTCCTCGGCTTCTTTCTGGATGGCCTTGATCAGGTTGATCACTTTCGTGGCCTTGCCTTCGTCCCTGAGCTTGATGGTCTCAATCGTGCTCCGGTCGATCACCACATATTCAGCCACGGGATCGGCCATGGATGCCCCGATGTGCTTCTGCACCAGCGCGTTGGTCTTCTTTTGGAAGTCCCGGTCCACATAAACTCGCCGCGTGTAGGCGTTGCGAACCACCTGATAGATGGCGCTCAGCGTCGCATAGTCGTCGATGAAGGGCCGCAGGAAGGCATCCGGCGAGATGATCTCGTAGAGCATCTCGATCTCCTTGTATTCCTTGAAGAACTCCTTGCGCCGCTCGGGATCGCGGAAGTGCTCGATGAGCGTGTCGACGTCCTTGTCGTTGAAGTTGCGCTCGATCAGGCCGAGATACTCCGGTGCCTTGGACTCCATCTTGTTTTTGAAGAGCACCTTCAGGAGCTTCAGGTCCTTGACGATGGCGTTAATCTCGTCGCTGTCGAAGGCGAGGGCTTTCTCCAGCTTGTCGAAAATGCCGACGAAATCGAGGACGAAGCCGTGGGGCTTCACCATCTCCCGCACCTCGTTCTCGTAGGGGCGATTCACCCGGGCGATGGCCTGCAGCAGGGTGTGGTCGCGCATGGGCTTGTCCAGGTACATGGCGT
>JBATOB010000270.1:0-2097 GCA_049290655.1 Chromatiaceae bacterium
GGACTCGTACTGAGCCGCGGCGCGCCAGTCCGGGCGACTGAAGCGTTCGGCGGCCTGGCGGGGATCGCCGGCAGCCAGGGCCTGGGCGCCCTGCTGGTCGGCGCGCCACCAGAGATCCTCCCAGCCCAGGGCCTCCGCCGGCGGTGGCGGCAGAAAGAAGACCAGCAGGACCAAGGGGCTCAGCCAGCCACGGCGAAAGGCCAGGACGGCCAAGGGGAGCAGGGCCAAAAGGAGCCAGGGGCCCTCCTCGTGCCACTGATCCGCCTGGGCATCGGGACGGGTACCCGCATCCAACTCCCGCCCCGCGACATCAAGCCGGGCCTCTGGCAGCAGGGCGCGGGTATCGCTATCGTCGGCGGCGAGGGAGACATAGCGCCCACCACCCGCGTTGGCAATGTCTTGCAAGAGGTCGGGCTTCAGCCGCGTCAGCCGGATGCCGCCTTGATCATCGGCCTGAAATCCACCCTCCGCCCGGGGCACGGGAGCCCCCTTCTCGGTCCCCAGGCCCAGGACCGAGGTGCGATAGCCTTGGTCACGCAGCCTGGCCACTTGGGACTGGACCGCCTCCGGGCGCTCGGGGTCGGCCGTCACCAGGATGATGTCCCCCTCGGGGCTGCCGGAGCGCTTGAGCAGGTCGCCGGCCGCCTCCAGGGCTAGGTCGGTGCGCTTGGGGCCCCGCACCGGCAAGAGGGCCGTCTCCAGGTCCGGGACCTGGGCGGCGATGGTGGCGGCGTCCTGGGTGAGGGGCGAGACCACGAAGGGCTCGGTGCCATAGGCCAACAGGGCCGTCTCGCCCTCGGCGGCCGCGGCGAGCAGGTCCAGGACCTCGAAGCGGGCACGCGCCAGGCGCGAGGGGCTCAGGTCCTGGGCATCCATGTCGGGCGAGAGGTCAAGGACGATGACGCGCTGGGCCTGGGCCTGGTAGAGGGGTTCGGGCAGCCGCTCCCAGACCGGGCCCGCCAGGGCCGTCACCCCCAGCAGCCATCCCAGAGTCAGCAGGACCCGGGGCAGACGGCGCGCGCGGGCACCCTCCTCCACCAGCAGATGGGCCAGGAGGTGGGCGTCCACCAGGCCGCGCCAGGCCTCGGCCCCGGGGTTGACGCGCGCCAGTCGCCACAGCAGCCAAGGCAGGGGCAGCAGGGCCAGAAACCAGAGGGGGCGCAAAAAATGGAGGTCGAAGGGCATCTCAGGAGAGCCCCCTACCGCGCCCAACGCCCAAGAGGGCGATCAGGAACGCCAGCAGCAAGGCCGCGCCGGCGGGCCAGAAATAGAGTGACCGCAGCGGGCGATAGGTGCGGGCATCGCGCTCGCTCGGCTCCAGGCGGTCCAGTTCGTCATAGATGGCCTCCAGTTGGGCCGTGTCCGTGGCCTGGAAATAACGTCCCCCCGTGGCCTTGGCGATGGACTCCAGGGTCGCCGGGTCCAGATCGCTGGCCTGACGGCGAAGCATACCGAAGGGGGTTTGGACCCCGAGAGCGCCACCGCCGATGCCAATCGTATAGACCCGCACCCCGGCCTCGGCGGCGAGCTTGGCCGCCTCCAGGGGGGCCAGGGCCCCGGCGGTTTGGGTACCATCGGTGAGCAGGATCAGCACCCGGTTGTCATCCTCCCGGTCCCGCAGACGCTTCACCGCCAGCCCGATGGCATCGCCGATGGCCGTCTCCCGCCCGGCCAGGCCAATCACCGACTCCGTCAGCATGGCCTGGACCGTGGCGCGATCGTGGGTCAGGGGCGTCTGCAGATAGGCGCGGCTGCCGAAGAGGATGAGCCCCAGGCGGTCGCCCTGGCGCCGTTCGATGAAGGGCCCCGCCACGGACTTGACTACATCCAGCCGGTTCGCCGGCCGGCCGCCGAGCAGATAATCCTCATTCTCCATGGAGCCGGAGACATCCACCGCCAGCATGATGTCACGCCCGGCCAGGGGCAAGGTGACTGGATCACCCAGCCATTCGGGACGCGCCGTGGCCAGCACCAGCAGGGCCCAGGCGATCCAGGCCAGGATCAGCCCCAGCCGCCGGTGGCGTGGCGCGCCGGCCAGATCCAGGGCGCCGTCGGCCTGGAGCGAAGGCAGGCGCAGGGCCGCTCCCGACCCTGGCC
>JBATOB010000271.1:0-1541 GCA_049290655.1 Chromatiaceae bacterium
GTCCCACACCAGCACGACCTTCTCGGCCCTGGGGTAATCGACGTCCAGCAAGGCCTTGATCTCCTGCGCGAGATCGAGCGCGGTCTTGGTAGGGCGGACGCTGACCTGGCGCCAGCCGGCCACGGGCTCGACGATCATGAAATTGTTGGCGGTGCCGATGCGCACGTATGCGTAGTCGTAACGTTGCGCTGGGCCGGGTTGCACCGGAAGCGGCGTGCGGGTTGCGCCGCTCAGCGGTGTCGGCTGCTCGTCGAGGCCGATCACCGGGCGGCGGCGGATCATAGGGACGGCGATAGACCTCGAGCACGTCTTCCAGGCCGGCCACGAACGCGGCATGGTGCTCGGGCGGAATCACCCAGCAGGTTCGCAAGGGCGGTTTCAGAAAGTTTTTTTTGCGTGCGCATGACGGTTTGCGGCGAGATCGTCTTCACGACCTGCAACTCGATCAAGCTTGCGGCCAAGAGCGTGAGAGTCCAGCGTGCCTGTCCTGCAGGCGGCGCGGAGTAGGCGA
Organism: Chromatiaceae bacterium; assembly: GCA_049290655.1. Taxonomy (GTDB): domain Bacteria; phylum Pseudomonadota; class Gammaproteobacteria; order Chromatiales; family Chromatiaceae; genus M0108. The sequence goes on from JBATOB010000271.1 coordinate 512, forward strand.
TCCGCACCAGCGGTGCCTCGCCGTCGCCATCCAGAATTCGTTCACGCGGCGGGTGCGCGCGCTGCAGCCGAACGCCTCCGCTGCCTGCGCCTCGCTCCAGTTAGATCCGCCGGCATCGAGCTTGAGCAGGACGTTCGCATGTTGGATCTTCTGGACCGCTGCCGTGAGCCGTACCACATATTTGACCATCGGGAGTTTCTCTTGATAACCAGTCTTAAGCAATACTCCTACGATCATGGTTACGCAAGATTAAGCGGAATGAGGTACTAGCAGCCTGTCGGACTTAACCCTTAGGGCCACCAACTGGCCAATAATTGACCAAGTTTGGCACTCCTATCCGAAATTCAGCTCATTCGCGCTCGCAAACTGGTCGAAATATTGCTCAGAGACGCGTCGTGAACGCAAGTCGGATAGACTCCTAGAAACCCCCGCCGGTGCGGAAGCCCCCGCCCCCGCCATCACCGCCGCCATCACTGCCACCGCCCCCACCGAGGCCTCCGCCCCAGCCACCCCCGAAACCACCGGGCCCTCCTCCCCAGGGTGAGCCGCGCCCGAAGCCGCCGGAGCCGAAGGTGGGGTCGGTCCGCGGCGGGCGGTAGCGTTGCTGCTCCTGGAGCACGCGCCAGAGGTCGTCGCGGTTGAGCATGCCGCTGAGGAAGTTGGTCAGCATGGCGCCGATGAGTGAGCCGTCGGCGAAGTCATGGCCGGGCTGGTCATAGCGGTTGCGCTGGAAGTCGCGGCGCACCGCTTCGAGATCCTGGAGCCGCGCACGCTGCTGTTGCATTGTCTGCTGCAGTTGCTCGAGGGAGCGATCGATCTCGGTTTCCCGCCGCTCGCCCTCGATCAGGCGGCTGACGATCAGGTCGTCCTCGGGAAGCGGCGTGGCCATGGCCTCGCGGCGCAATTGCATCAGGTCGTCGCGCTGCAGCTCCGATGCCAGGTAGACAACGGCCTTGCGATAGCTCTCGTCCTGGCCCGCGGCGAAGGCTTCCTTCTCGGCAATGAGTCGTTGCTGGTCCGCAGCGGCGGT
>JBATOB010000272.1:0-3208 GCA_049290655.1 Chromatiaceae bacterium
GGAGATATGGAATTCCGCTGATACGCCATAAACCTGCCTAGGCGAGTTCCTGTTTGCACGTATGTTTCGGAGAAATGACTCATTATAGGATAGTCCGCATAGGCCCCATTCGGGGGAATTGTGATCGTAAAAGGTGTGTATACCTATGAGTAGGAGGATGACTGGGGCCTGAGCGCTAACCCCTCCATCTTGGCGGAACCTTCGATGGACTAATTGATACGGAGGGTGAATAAGCACCGCCTGCACCCTTCGTCTTGAGGGCATTTGGCCAGCACGGTTCAAGCTGTCAAAAGCGCGGTAACTTAAAATATAACCTAGCGCCGACTGTACTAAAGCCTGGGTAATCTTCAGTACCGAGTCGCGGGGATAAATTACGGAGTTAAGCGGTGCTTCCATCCCGTCGATATATTCGGCCCTCTGCCTATGCAACTCTTGGCATATTTTTGGGCCTGCTCCTGGGCTCCTTGTTCGCCAGGCTGTTTGTCCTTCAGGAATTAGCATCGGCCTATCTGAATTGTCGCTGGTGCATTGTGACCAGCGTCATCAATGCGGACATTCCACTTCTGGGCGTGTTGGCCTGGCTTTTTATTATCGGCTTGATGACGGCCAATCGAATATATTCCATCACCTTACGGGTGCTGGTCATGATGGGGGTGTTGTTCTACGTTGCGGATGTTGTGGTGATGTCACAGTTCGTCGTTAGATTGGCAATCTCCGATTTTTTTACTTATCTTGCCCAACCACTTGTTATATGGCGCCACCTCAGCACGTTTTCACCGCTCCAATTATGTATCGCAACAATGATTCTGCTGGCATCTGTCGCCCTGGCTACACATGAGCCATCCGGAATCATTTCTCGACGGATGCTGGGGGGCTGGACCGTCTCGCTGGTTGGATTGGCTTTGATCAATCCCCTCGTTTTTCCTGCCCCAACCCTAGTCCATGATTGGGCGATTCGTAATGTATTCATGGCGAATCAGCCGACCGGCGTTCACCGGGATTACGGCCGGGACACCAGGGAGCGAGTTATGAAAGCCCACCTGGCAGATACAGAGCAGCCGAAGTGTCGAATGGGTCGTAACCGTAAGGGAAATATAGTGGTCCTAGTGGTTGAATCATGGTCCGCATATCATAGCGCCTATTGGTCAGGCCTAAACGACTGGACGCCCAAGTTAGACGAAATTGCACATAAGTCAGTGAGTTTCAGTCAGTTCCACTCCGGTGGACCAGATACGATGGAAGGACTTATGGCGCTATTTACCGGCAGGGACTTTGTCCTTCCTCTTGCAAAGTCCTATTCGGCTGCCCCGTTCGAAACGGCATGGGGATTGTCAAGCTCCCTACCTCGGCTCTTGAAATCGGAGGGATATCATACGGCATTTCTTACCTCGGGAAACTTGGCATTTACAAGAAAGGGAGAATGGCTTGAGGATATTGGCTTTGGCCATGTGGAAGGCCACGAATATATCGGATACAAAGGAATTGCACGACACCATTTTGAGTCCGTAGCCGACGATGTGTTATACAACCGCGTGCTTGAATATATAGGAGAAGTTGGCAGCGAAAGTGCGCTATTCCTCGTTGTGGAGACGGTCAGTTCTCACCACCCATTTGTGCATCCCTACACGAAGGAGCGCAGTGAAGAGGCTGTATTTAGGTACATCGATGATGCCGCCGCGGACTTTATCGGAGAGTTGGAATCACGCCGATTTTTTCAGGGAGGGATTCTCGTTGTGTTAAGTGATCATCGCGCCATGACCATTTTGCCTCGGGTCGAATCAAGGCTACTCGGGCGCGGTGCTGCATCCCATATACCTGCTTTTATCGTTTCAGGTGAAGTTCGGGGCCAACAAGTGGATCGAATATTTCATCAGGCAGATTTAATGCCAACGTTGGTCGCGCATGCCAGCGATAAATATTGCTTTACAGGACCGGCTCGCGACATGTTGGCGGTGGAAGATACCGAGCCAAGGTGCGTCTTTCACGCCCGTGGCGACCGCCGCGATCACCTTGATGTTTTGTGCTCGGAAGGTAGTGGTACGGTCAAGGTGGCTGGTGATGACAGCCGATTCGTTAATTCAGAAAACCTGTCACCGGAAACGCAGCGCCTGATGTTGGATAAGATTGCCTGGCAGCGCATTAACGCTCAGGAAGCGGCAGGCTCGCCATAAATGGCTATACCAACCCCTTATTCCGAATATTCGATCCCGAATAGCGATCTCGACAGTTCGGCCACCTCGGGGCTGATATACGAACAAAATTGAGGATTATTACGGTATTCTTCCCATCGCTTCAGCACGCCCATCCTTGATGCGTTGGCATCATAATTAAGCCCATCAAATGAGCTGCCGTTGCCAAAAAGGAGAACTTCTTCAATGCCAATGTCATGGTTAGTAAAGCCGTGGCGGGATGCCAATGCATCCCGATAGGGCCTTTTGGAAAACCAGAAATTATAGTTGATTGCATAGCTGTTGCCCTTGGAGCCCTCCTGGAGTTCACGCGCGTGGCTTAACCAAATGTTGAGTCGATGGGACATGGTGTCGATAATTTTCGCCTTGACCTGTGGATACTGCTCAGCATGCTTCATACAGGAAGCGATAAAATTGAGTGCATCCCTCGCGACGATGATAATTTTTGCGGGACGGGCTATCTCGGCGGCCTTGAGGATATATTCTGGATCACGCTCTTCGAAACTGAAGATGGTCGTTGTGGAATCCTTCGTCAACTCGTGCAGGCTGGATAAAGGCTCGTTAAGCAAATATTTGCTGAAGGCACCGTTATAAAGCATGACTAAATTGGGCGGATCGGGCCGTAGTGCTCCGGACTCAATGCTGCAGTCATTGAAATGCACGATCGGGCGGAATTGATTTCTGGCGAACCAATTAAGTACTGCGTGATGCCCCGACCTCATCATGCTGACGAAAAATAAGTTTTCTTGACTTGACATAGAATTGCAATCCAATTAAGCAAAAATTCCGCATTAATTGCAGTAAGTTCGCGTGGTGTTAGTTTGCTGGGCGGAGTCTAGAATCAAATGCAACACCGCCACACGTTAAGGTGTGGTGGTGATCCGGCACTTCGACAACGGTCTGCCGCAGAACGGGTGACGATCAGGGTGATGGCCCCTGCACCGCCGCCTCTCGACCATCAGTCGTGAAGGGTGCCGACATGAGACACCGGCCGATCCCGATGGGCCAAGCGGCTACGA
>JBATOB010000273.1:0-6319 GCA_049290655.1 Chromatiaceae bacterium
CGTCGGCGTCACCTTGCCCCGCCTCGACGCCGGCACCAGCCGTCGCCCGCCCGGGGCTGGTCCCTCCAGCCGCCGCCGGCCTGGTGCCAACTCCGGGCGCCGTCCCGCCACCAGCCCGCTCCGCCTCGCCATCGCCCTGCTGATTCAACACCCGGAACTGGCCAGCGCCCTAGACGGCCTCGGCCAGGATTGGCACCAACTGAACAACCCCGGCATCCGGCTGCTGGAGCGGATCACCACCACCCTCGCCACCCAAATCGGCCTCGGCAGCGCCGCCCTGCTGGAGCGCTGGCGGGATGAAGAGGACTTCAAGATCCTGATTCAACTGTCCGATCCCCGCCTGCTGGCCCACATCCCGACCGAGGGGCTGGAGCCCGAACTCACCGGCGCCATCCAGCGCCTCAACCAAGAGGCCCTCACCACCCGCAGCGGCAACCTCTTCAACCGCGCCAGCCCCGGCGAATGGACAGAGGAGGAGAAGGCCGCCCTTCGCCAGGCCGTTCAGCCGAGTCAAGGCTAGTTCAGGATCCGTGCGGATCGAAATCCGCCATCGCCAAGGTCCACCATCGCCCCCTCCAGGGACGATACCATCCTGCCCGCGAAACAAGTTCGCCAAAAGACTTGGAAAATCGCCCCGAACGTCTATTTTTAAGTGCATCGGATGCAGTCCCAATGCCACCAACGGCTTCACCACCTGTCCCCCGCGCTTAGCCCGCGATATTTGGCTGGTGATGATGAGTTGGATTCTGCTATGATTTTTGGCTGACTTTTTGGCCCCACCCCAGCGACCAAAACCTCTAGCCTCCTCCCAAAAACCAGGGTGCCCCGCATGGATCAACAGCAGCAGCAACAGTCACAGCTGAAGCAACTGATAACGAGAGGCAAGGAGCAGGGCTATCTGACCTACTCCGAGGTCAACGACCATCTGCCCGAGGGCATCGTCGAGCCCGAGCAAATCGAAGATATCGTGCGCATGATCAACGATATGGGGATCGAAGTGCACGAGACCGCGCCTGCGGAACTCGACTCGACCCTCAGCGACTCGGCCGTCTCCGACGACGACGCCGCCGAGGCCGCCGCCGCCGCGCTTGCCAGCGTCGATTCCGAATTCGGCCGCACCACCGACCCCGTGCGCATGTACATGCGCGAGATGGGCACCGTCGAGTTGCTGACCCGGGAGGGCGAACTCAAGATCGCCAAGCGCATCGAGGAAGGCCTGAATCAGGTCCTCGCGGCTCTCTCCATGTACCCGCGCAGCATCGAGCGCCTCCTGGAAATTTTCGACCGCGTCGCCAGGGATGACATGCGGCTTTCCGACGCCATCGCAGGCTTCACCGACACCGATGACCCTCTCCCCGCCCCGGTCGTGGTCATCGTCGCCCCGCCGCCCGTGGAAGAAGTCCATGCCGAGGAGGAGCACCACGAGCCCGCCGACGAGCATCACGAAGAGGAAGCGGAAGAGGTCGCCGCTGCGGATACGGGTCCGGACCCCGAGGAGGTCGCGCGCCGCGTCCAGTTGATGCGCGATCGCTACCTCTACCTCAAGGAGTGCCTGGAGCAACACGGACGCCTGGACGACCGCACCCGCCAGGCCATGGAAGATGTCTCCGAGGTCTTCCTCCAATTCAAACTGGTCGCCAACATCTTCCAGGAACTCGCCCAGACCCTGCGCGCGACCATCGAGCGTATCCGCACCCAGGAGCGTGTCATCATGGGCCTGGCCGTAGATGCCTCTGGCATGCCTCGCAAGACCTTCATCGACTCCTTTCCGGATCACGAGACCAACCCCGATTGGCTCGAGGGCCAGATCACCAGCGGTCAGCCCTACGCCACCGCCCTCACCGGACATGCCCAGGACATCCGCCGCGCCCAGCGCCGCCTCCAGGAGGTGGAGCGCGAGAACTTCCTCACGGTCAGCGAGATCAAGGAAGTCAATCGCAAAATGTCCATTGGCGAGGCCAAGGCCCGCCGCGCCAAAAAGGAAATGGTCGAGGCCAACCTGCGCCTGGTCATCTCCATCGCCAAGAAATATACCAACCGCGGCCTGCAGTTCCTTGATCTCATTCAGGAAGGCAACATTGGCCTGATGAAGGCGGTGGACAAGTTCGAGTACCGACGCGGCTACAAATTTTCGACCTACGCCACCTGGTGGATTCGCCAGGCCATCACCCGTTCCATCGCTGACCAGGCGCGCACCATCCGCATCCCGGTGCATATGATCGAGACCATCAACAAGCTCAACCGCGTCTCGCGCCAGATGATTCAAGAAATGGGACGCGAAGCCACCCCCGAGGAACTGGCCGTGCGCATGGAGATGCCCGAGGACAAGGTGCGCAAGGTCCTCAAGATCGCCAAGGAACCCATCTCCATGGAGACCCCCATTGGCGATGACGAGGATTCGCATCTGGGTGACTTCATCGAGGATTCCGGCGTCGTCTCACCCGTCGAATCCGCCACCATCGAGGGCCTGCGCGAGGCCACCCAAAACATGCTCGCCAGCCTCACCTCCCGCGAGGCCAAGGTCCTGCGCATGCGCTTCGGTATCGACATGAACACCGACCACACCCTGGAAGAAGTCGGCAAGCAATTCGACGTCACCCGCGAGCGTATTCGTCAGATCGAAGCCAAGGCCCTGCGTAAACTCCGCCACCCCACCCGCTCCGATAAACTCCGGAGCTTCCTCGACAACGAGAGCTAGGGTAAAAATTCGATATTTTTCCTTCCAGGGCCGTTAGCTCAGCGGTTAGAGCAGGGGACTCATAATCCCTTGGTCCGGGGTTCAAATCCCTGACGGCCCACCATAAAATTAGAAACTTACGCCAGGCTTACCACCCGGCCTTTTGGGTGTCGAGAGGGAGCCGCATGCTGCGTATAGCGCCCAAGGCCTGCTCGAAGAACTCAACGCCAGCAACGAGTCGCCGCGTATCGAGACGAAGCGGGCGCGGGAGATCGGCAAGTCGATACTCGAAACGGTGATCGCCTTTGCCAACGAACCCGGCATGAGCGGCGGCTGGCTGCTGCTGGGTACCGACTGGGCGGTCAATGCCAAGGGCGACACCGTCTATCGCTCCGAGGGCGTACCCACCCCGGACAAGCTGCAGCAGGATCTGGCCTCGCAATGTGCCAGCCTGCTGAATTACCCGCTCCGCCCGAAGATCGGCGTCGAACGGATCGAAGGCAAAACACTCGTCGTCGTATATGTGGCCAAAGTGCACAGCGGCCACAAGCCGGTCTATCTCAAGGCCACCGGCCTGCCACGCGGCGCCTTCCGCCGTATCGGCTCGACCGACCAGCGCTGCACCGCGAAGATCTGTGGGTGCTGCGCGGCGACACCCAGCCGCGGACAGGCCCCGACCAGACCCTCCTCACCGACGCACTCCTGGACGACTTCGACCCCGCCGCGCTGGCCGAATACCGCCGGGTGCGCAACTGCCTGAATCCGAACGCTGAGGAACTCGGTTACAGCGACGAGGATCTGCTCGAGGCGCTCGGTGCCGTTCGACGTGCCGAAGGACAGCCCCGCCCCACGCTTGCCGGCATCCTGCTGTTCGGTAAAACCATGGCCCTGCGCCGCCTGCTGCTGATGGTCAAGATCGACTACATCCGCGTGCCCGGCGTGGAGTGGATCGAAGATCCGCACGAATGCTTCCAGTCCATCGAGATCCGCAAGCCGCTGCTGGCGCTGCCGCTGGCCGAGGCCAGTATCATCGACGAGTTGCCCAAGGGCTTTCACCTGCCCGCGGGCGAACTGCACAGCGTCCAGGAGCCGATCGTCCCGCGCCAGGTGATCCCTGAGGCGCTGGCCAATGCGGTGATGCACCGCAGCTACACCCAGCACAGCCCGATCCAGATCATCCGTTACAGCAACCGTATCGAGATCCGCAACGTCGGACACTCGCTGAAGCCGGTCGCCCACTGGGCATCCCCCGGCTCCAGGCTACGCAACCCCACCCTGGCCGCCGTACTGCACGACCTGAACCTGGCCGAGGCCAAGGGCACCGGTATCCGCCGCAGCATCCGCCGGCTGGCGGCTGGCGGCTGGCGGCTGGCGGCTGAAGCCGGTCTGACGCTGCACGAGTTCTACTCCAGTCGCGAGTCGGACTAATCCCGCGTCACCCTGTTCCTACATAATCTGCTCACCGAGGACGACCACGCCTGGCTGCGCTCACTCACCACCGAGGTGCTGGATGCGAACGATGTGAAGGTGCTGATCTACGCGCGCGCCGCCGGCGCCGTGGACAACACCGCCTGCCGCGATTTCAGTGGGCTGGATACGCTGGCCGCCAGCCGGGTGCTGCGGCGGCTGCGGGACAAGGGGCTGCTGGAGAAGCGGGGGGCCGGCAGCCAGACGCATTACGTGCTCGAACGGCCCGCCAGTGCGCCATCCCCAGCACAGCGCCCGGGGCATGTCACGCCGGATATCGGCAATGCAATCCCCCCGAGCTCACCTACCCAAACATGGGGGAATTCTGCTATCGCTTCAATCGCCGCTTTGACATGGCGGCCATGCTTCAACGCCTGGGCCAGGCGGCGGTGCGGACACCGCCCATGCCGCATCGCCTCCTGAAAATGGCTGAGGCATGTTAATAATCAGGAGCCCGCAAGCAAGAGGTTTAACGGAAGGGTTGGCGATGAGGCTGACATTTACTCCTCCTTGAATCCCCTCCGAAAACCTCCTTCCCTACAGTCTGACCCAACCAGTGCCGGGGCGGGGACATTCAAGGCATCACCCGGGTGGACTGGATGATTTCGGAATCGGGAAGGGGGATAGTCGATTTCAGCGGGTCGCTGAGGGGCGATGAAGCGCCCTCGGGGCCACGGGGGGTGTTGGAGGGCTTGCCTGCGAACTCCGGCAGCCATTTCGGCTAGTTTCGCCTGATAGAGGGCGATACGCCGGACATTGATCCCGGCGGCCCGGCAGAATGCCCATAGCTGTACGCGCACGTTGCCTCGATACTTCCGCTTCTTCTTGCGGGTGTAGTAGACGAGCTGAAAGCTGCTCGCCTCGACATGGCAGCGGCGGTTGAACAACTCGCGCGGCAGCGTCTCCGTGCGTCGTCGGCAGTCGGCCGCATCGCGCGTTTTGTCGGTGATGTAGCGCCACTTGCCGTCGGCGCGGCAGCGATAGCGCCCTGGCTTGTGCTCCTCGGCTAGCTGTGGCTCGCCGGTTTGGCGGTCGGTGACCACGACGCCGTCGTCGCTGCGCCGAGAGTCGTAGCGCCCTGGCTTGCCGGGAAAGCCGGTGTCGTAGAGGTCCTTGTCGTGCTCCTCGGCGTCGGCTTCGTTGGCGGCGCTGTAGTAGGCGCCGTCCGCTGAGATCTCCGGGGCTGGGGTCTCGAGCACCTGCTCGCTGCGCGGCACCGCGTCCTGCAGATAGCCATTGTCGGGCGCGGTGGCTGCCTCGACCTGGATAGCGACGATCAGGTTGAGCGCCTCCTGGCAGATCTCGATGAGGTTGACGCTGTAGCCGCGCACCGTCTCGTCTTTCTTCTTGCGGTAGGCGGCGTCTTCGTCATGCGGCGATTGAAGCGAATCGGCGCTGATCTCCTTGGCGGGCTTGAGTGCGACGCGGGACTCATCTCCCGTCTCTTCGGTTGGGTACTGCTCGAGCAGCCGCCGCTCGATGAGCGCATAGCGCGGGCTGCTCTTGGCGTCGTAGGTCTGATGCAGGCGCCGCAGCAGCGGGCCAAATGCCTCCAGCCAGGCCGGCTGGGCTGCCTCCTCAAGCCGATAGATATGCTGACTCGGGCGCTTGGCGCAGAGCTGATCCAACCGCGTGCTGTCCGCTTCGCGCACACCGGCCTGCTGCTCAGCGCTCAGGCTCTTCCAGAACGCTTGCCGGCAGCCGATGATCAACTGCAGGCGGGTGCCGGCCGCCAGGGTGTTGCCCAGCAGGGTGCTGTCCATGCGCAGGCGATCGCCCACCACCCCAAGGCGCTGAGCTTGAGCGCCCGTGAGCGCCTGACAGACCGCTGCAAGCAGGTTGCTGCCCGTCTCCAGTTGCTGGCCATACAAGCGCTGCTTGAACAGGTAGTAGGTCGATGCGACCGGGACCTCGTCGGTGAGATTCACCCGTCCCAGGACGCGACGGACCAGCAGGTTGAAGTGCGCCGCCTCGGACAACATCTCATCACTCCCGCCAAAGCCCTCCTTGAGCATCAGCATCGCCACCAGAACGCGAGTCGGCGCATTCGGGCGCCCCGTCACCTCATCGAACAACCCGGCAAAGCGCTCCGCGGGAAGCTGTTGGGTGACTTGATCGAGAAAGACGTTCTGCCAAGCGTTCGGATCGTTGCGCTTTTCTGGGTCGCGCTCGCGC
>JBATOB010000274.1:0-7615 GCA_049290655.1 Chromatiaceae bacterium
GGTGGGCATAGATCGGGGTCGGCAGGCCCAGGTAGTGCTGGAGCAGGATCTGGCGCGGGGTGGAGCGGGTGAGGTCGGCACCCCGGACGACGTGGCTGATGCCTTGGAGGGCGTCATCCACCACCACCGCCAGTTGGTAGGCATGGAGACCGTCGGCGCGGCGCAGGATAAAATCGCCCACCTCCATCTCAAGGTCCTGGGTCACCAGGCCCTGGACCGCATCCTGGAAGCTGATGGGCGGCGTCTCGACGCGCAGGCGGATGGTCCGGGCGCCCCGACCCCTGACGGCTCTGGTCCGGCAGGTCCCGGGATAAAGGGGGCCCTCGGGGCCGGGGATGCCGGCCGCCGCGATCTCCCGGCGGCTACAGGCGCAGGCGTAGAGCAGGCCCCGTTCGCCCAAGTGGTCGAGGGCGGTGGCGTAGGCCTCCGTCCTCTGGCTTTGATAGAGGACGGGGCCATCCCATTCGAACCCAAAGGCCTCCAGGGTGGCCAGGATGGCCAGAGCGGCGCCCGGAACCTCGCGCGGGCGGTCCAGGTCTTCCATGCGCACCCCCCACTCGCCGCCCTGGGCGCGGGCCTCGGCATAACTACCCAGAGCGGCAACGAGGGAACCAAAGTGCAGGGGGCCCGTGGGGGAGGGGGCAAAACGCCCCCGGTAGGGGGCGTAGTCAGGCTGGAGCGCGGGGCGCGCAACCAAGGGCGGGCGGGTTCCGGACCGGGGTCGGGTCAGAACTTGAGCCCGGAAAGGGGATCAGCCGCGCTGCTTCTCGCGGATTTCGTCCAGGGTCTTGCAATCGATGCAGAGGGTCGCGGTAGGTCGCGCCTCCAGACGGCGGATGCCGATCTCCACGCCACAGGCCTCGCAATAACCATAATCGTGGCTGTCGAGGCGCTCCAGCCCCTCATCGATCTTCTTGATCAGCTTGCGCTCGCGGTCACGGGTGCGCAATTCCAGGCTGAACTCGGACTCCTGGGTGGCGCGGTCGTTGGGATCGGGGAAATTGGTCGCCTCGTCCTGCATGTGATGGACAGTGCGGTCAACCTCCTCCATAAGGCTATATTTCCAGGCGATCAGAATCTCACGGAAGTGCTCCTCCTGGCCGGGGCTCATGTAATCCTCATCACTAGAGGCCTCATAGGGATCGAACCCAAACGCCTTCGCACCCTGCTTTTGTGCCTCGATCATGCCTGTCCTCCTGATAATACGTTTGCGATGGCCGGGGTTTACGGGATCGAATCGTCACCCCGACGCACGGGACGCCTTCCGTCAAAGGGGTTGCTTTGTATCAAATTGGGTGCGGATGGGCAACCGGAATTTGATCCTTGGCTAATAGGTACCACTTTATGGAATCCTGGCCGCCGCGGGAAGGGCGAAGCTGGGATACTCATATCACGATCTTGAACTGGACAAACGCTTTTTTTGAGAGGTGAGACATGCAGGCTCTTCAGGCCCTGATCTTCGATGTGGATGGCACCCTGGCGGACACGGAGCGGGATGGCCATAGGCCCGCCTTCAATCGGGCCTTCCAGGAGGCGGGGCTCGACTGGGACTGGACGGTGCCCCTCTATGGTGAACTGCTCGCCGTCACCGGGGGCAAGGAACGCATCCTGCACTACCTGCGCCACTGGCAACCCGACTTTCTGGAGCGGCCCGACCTGACGGACTTTATCGCCGGGCTCCATCAGCGCAAGACGGCTCACTATCTGGACCTGTTGCGTTCCGGCGCCATCCCCCTGCGGCCGGGCGTCCTGCGCCTGCTGGGCGAGGCCCGGGATGCCGGCATCCGGCTCGCCGTGGCCACCACCACCACCCCCGAGAATGTCACCACCCTGCTGGAGTGCGCTGGCAATGCCGATCTGCCGGGCTGGTTCGAGGTCATAGCCGCTGGTGACATAGTCCCCGCCAAGAAGCCGGCCCCGGACATCTTTGTTTATGCCCTCGGGCAACTCGGGCTGCCGCCGGAGGCTTGCGTCGCCATCGAGGACTCGGCGAACGGCGTGCGCGCCGCCTTGGGCGCCGATCTCAAGGCCCTGCTGGTGACGGTAAGCACCTACACCCAACACGAGGATTTCAGTGGCTCGGCCCAGGTGGTGGAGGGTCTGGATAATATTGACCTCGCCGCCCTGGAGACCCTGCATCGGTGGACCTATGGTGAAATCAGAGACTAAAGGGCGGGAGGCACCCACGCTGGCCCGAGCCATCTAGGACGGCATGCCCCTGGCGGCATCCAGGCGCTGGATGATGCCCGTGGTGCTGCGATCATCGACCAGGGGTATCAGGACCACCTGGCCGCCCCAGGATTTCACCTCCGGAGCCCCAACGACCTCCTCTTCCCGGTAATCCGCGCCCTTGGCGAGGACATCCGGGCGCAGCGCGAGAATGAGTTCCAGGGGCGTCGCCTCGTCGAACAACACCACGGCGTCCACCGCGGCCAGGGCGGCGAGGACCCGAGCGCGGTCTTGCTCGCCGATGAGAGGGCGTTCCAGCCCCTTGAGGGCGCGCACTGACTGGTCCGTGTTCAGGCCCACCACCAGACGCTGGCCCTGCCGGCGGGCCAGCTCCAGGTAGCTGACATGGCCGACGTGGAGCAGGTCGAAGCAGCCGTTGGTGAAGACGATGCGCTCGCCCGCGGCCTGCCAGCCCTGAACCCGGGCCTGGGCGGCGGCCAGATCCAGGATCTTGGCCGCCTGTTCCAGGGCCATCTCGCCACTGATGGCCGCCAAGAGCTCGGCCCCGGTAATGGGCACGGTCCCAACCTTGCCGACTACCACCCCAGCGGCCAGATTGGCCAGATGGGCGGTATCGCTGGCACCCAGTCCCGCGGCAAGGCCAGCGGCAAAGGTGGCGATGACGGTATCGCCCGCGCCGGAGACATCGAAGACCTCCCGCGCCAGGGCGGGGATGCGCCGGGTGCCCGATCCGTCAACCAGGGCCAGGCCCAGTTCGCTCAGGGTCAGCACCAGGAGCCCCAGGTCCAGCTCCCCTCTCAGGGTTGTCGCCGCCTGGAGCAGGCCGGCCAAGTCCTCGCGCGGGACGCCGGTGGTCAGGGCGAGTTCGGCCCGATTGGGGGTGATAAGGCTGGCACCGGCGTACTTGGCAAAATCACGGCCCTTGGGATCAACCAGGACGGGCAGGCCCAGCGTCCGCGCCGCCGCCAGGAGGCGGTGGCACAGCGCCTCGGTGAGGACGCCCTTGGCGTAGTCCGAGAGCACCAGGGCGCCAGCACCCGGCAGGAGGGGCAGGATAGCCTCCCAGAGGGCCGACTCGTCCCCGGGGGCGAGGGTCTGGTTGCTCTCCTCGTCGATGCGCAGCATCTGCTGGTGATTACCGATCACCCGCGTCTTGACCGTGGTGGCCCGGTCCCGGGCCAGGCCGATCGCCTGGGTCTGGATGCCGTCGGCGGCCAGGGCGGCGAGCAGGGCGGCGCGGCCTTCATCGTCACCCGTGACCCCGGCAAGCTGGACCTCCAGCCCCAGGGCGGAGAGGTTGCGGGCGACATTGGCGGCGCCGCCAGCGGCGTGGGTGCGGCGGGTCAGATGCACCACGGGGACCGGGGCCTCGGGGGAGATGCGCTGGACCTGGCCCCAGAGATAACGGTCGAGCATGAGATCGCCGACGACCAGGACCCGGCGCGCGCCGAAGCCGGAACGCACGGCGCGCAGGACGGCCTCGGGGTGCTCGAACATGGCGTGGCTTCAGGCGGTGGCGGCGGGGGGCGCGAAGTGCGCCTCGACCAGGTCGCAGAGAATATGGCCGACGAGCAGGTGCGCCTCCTGGATGCGCGCCGTGTTGTCGGAGGGGGCGATCAGGCAGGCATCCACCACGCCCTTGAGGCGCCCGCCCCCGCGGCCGCCAAAGCCGGCGGTCATGGCCCCCAGGGCGCGCGCCTTTTCCAGCGCCCGCAGAACATTAGGACTGTTGCCGGAGGTGCTGATGCCGATGACCAGATCCCCCGGCCGGCACAGGGCCTCGACCTGGCGGGCGAAGATCTGGTCAAAGCCATAATCATTGCCAATGGCCGTCAGGGCGGAGCTGTCCGTGGTCAGGGCGATGGAGGCCAGGCCGGGCCGGTCGCGTTCGAAGCGCCCGACGAGTTCCGAGGCCAGGTGCTGGCTATCCGCCGCGCTACCGCCATTGCCGAGCCAGAAGACGCGGCCCCCGGCCGCCAGGCAGTCGATCATGAGGGCGGCGATGCCCTCGATGTCCGCCCCTTGTCCCCGCAGCCGTTCGATGGTGCGCAGATGGTCGTCGAGGTGCCGGTCGATCATGTCACTTGGAATAGCTGCGGCCGAGGGCGCCCAGGTGGTCGCGGGCGAAGTAGCTTACGCGCCCGGCCGGGATTACGGTGATACCTCCCTCGCTGACCATATAGCGCTGGCGGTCGGCCTCAGGGTCGAAGCCGATGCGTTCGCCGGCGGCGATGATGTTATGACGGTCGACGATGACCCGCCGCAGGCGCGCCCCCCGACAGACCCGCACATAATCCATGATGACGCAGTCCTCGAGTTCCACATCCTCCTCGATGACCGCCTCACGGCGGATGATGGTATTGGTGATGCGGGCGCCCTCGTGGACGATGGTCGCGGCCGCCAGCAGGGAGTTGCGCAACTCCCCGCCCAGTACCCGCGCCACCGGTCCCTGATAGCCGCTGGAATAGATGGGCCATTGGGGGTTGAACATATCGAAGACGGGTTCGGCGCCCAGCACATCCTTGTGGGCATCGAAGTAGGCATCGATATTACCGACGTCCCGCCAATAGACCTGCTGCTCATAGGGCTTGATGCCCGGAATCACATTGGTCGCGAAGTCATAGGCAAAAAGACGGTGGCTGCGCAGGAGGCGCGGCAGGACGTGGCCGCCAAAATCGGTCTCGCCATTGCGGCGGGCCTCTTCCAGGGCCTCGATCAGGACGTCAGTCTTAAAGATGTAGTTGCCCATGGAGGCGAAGGCATGGTTTGGATCGCCGGGCATGGCGGCGGGATTCGCCGGCTTCTCCTGGAAGGCCTGGATGCGCCCATCGGGCCCGGCGGCGATGACGCCGAAGCCGCGGGCATCGCGCAGCGGGACGGGCAGGGCGGCAATCGAGACATCGGCCTGGTTGGCCTTGTGGAAATCCACCATCTGCTGGATGTCCATGCGGTAGATGTGGTCGGCGCCGAAGACGGCCACCAGGTCCGGGGCCTGTTCCTCGATCAGATTGATATTCTGGTGAACCGCGTCCGCCGTGCCCTGGAACCAGTTTTCGCTGACCCGCATCTGGGGCGGTACCACGGTTACGAATTGCTGCTGGAGCAGGGGGGAGATGGTCCAGGACTTGCGTACATGCTCGATGAGGGACTGGGATTTGTACTGGACCAGCAAATAGATGGTATTGATGCTGGAGTTGACCAGATTACTGAGGACGAAATCGACGATCCGGTAACGCGCGCCAAAAGGCACCGAGGGCTTGGAGCGGGCCGTGGTCAAGGGCTGGAGGCGGGAGCCTTGGCCGCCCGCCATGACGAACGCGATGATCCGATCGGGTTTCATGTTTGCCTCCTTATTCCCCGTTGCGACGCGGGGCTACATCCTGGGGCGCGGTGAACCGCGGTGTAAGGGAACGCCGAAAAGGATGCCTGCCCTGGCCCCACCGGGCCAGGCCCAAGGCGCGCTTATCGCCGCATCCTGTATTGGCTTATTGTCCACCAGATCGGCGGCGACGAAAACTCACCAATTTTCTCGGTCTTGATGGCTGCGATCCGGATAAATGTCAATAAAATAATGGCCTGGTATTAATGAGCCCAGGCCCGAGGGAGAAACCGCTCCGGCATGGCCAGATCATCGGGCCAGGAAACCAGGGGGCGAGGGGTATAAACTAACCCCCCTTTCGGGCCCGGGGCAGATCCCTGTCCTGGTCCCACCCAATCCCAACCTGGAGTCACGGAGATGGCCGACTGGCCCAATGTACCGCGCCGACCCGTCCTGCTCGTCATTCTCGACGGTTTTGGGGTCAACCCCGCCAAGGCCAACAACGCCGTTGCCCTGGCGCGCACGCCCCACCTGGATCGCTACTTCGCCTTCAACCCCCACACCACCCTGCATGCCTCGGGCCGGGCCGTGGGTCTGCCAGATGGCCAGATGGGCAACTCCGAGGTGGGGCACATCACCCTGGGCTCCGGTTGTGTCATTCGTCAGGACCTGGTGCTGATCGACGACGCCATCGCGGATGGCTCCTTTTTCCACAATCCCGCCCTGACCGCCGCCGCCCGCCGCGCCGCCGAGTTGGGCCGGCCCTTGCACCTGCTGGGCCTGGTATCCGACGGCGGTGTCCATAGCCATGTCAACCATCTGGTCGCCCTCATCGAACTGTGCCGCCAGCAGGGCGCCATCCCGGCGGTCCACATGATTACCGATGGCCGGGATACCCCCCCGCGCTCCGCCCTGGGCTATCTGGCGGAGGTCGAGCAGACCCTGGCCACCGCCGGTGGCGCTATCACCAGTGTCTCCGGTCGTTACTACGCCATGGACCGCGACAACCGCTGGGACCGTACCGAAAAGGCCTGGCGCTGCCTGGTGGAGGGTCTAGGCGAGCAGGCGGGTTCGGCACGGGCGGCCATCGAGCAGTCCTATGCCGCGGGGCAGGATGACGAGTTCATCCTGCCCACCCGCATTACTGGAGGGCCCCGGGTCGAGGCGGGGGACTGTCTTCTCTCCTTCAACTTTCGCAAGGACCGGCCCCGCCAGACCCTGAGCGCCTTCCTCCAGCCGGATTTCAAGCACTTTGAACGAGGACCCTTCAAGCCGGTCGAGGTGACCTGCATGATGCGCTACGACAAGAACTATGAGATGCCCATTGCCTTCCATCACGAGTCACCGGGCGTCACCCTGGGCAAGATCCTGAGCGATGCGGGCATCCGCCAGTTCCATTGCGCCGAGACCGAGAAATATCCCCACGTTACCTTCTACTTCAATGGCGGCCACAGCGAGCCCCTGCCGGGCGAGGACCAATACCTGATCCCCTCGCCACGGGTGGACACCTACGATCTCAAGCCGGAGATGAGCGCCCCCGAGGTGGCCACCGCCGTGGTCGAGGCCTTGGGGCGCCAGTCATATCCCTTCGTCGTCGTCAACTTCGCCAATGGCGACATGGTCGGGCACACCGCGGTGCGGGAGGCCGTCATCGCGGCGGTGGAGGCCCTGGACCGGGAGGTCGGGCGGGTCCTGGATGCGGCGGTGGCGGCGGGCTATGCCGTCATCCTCACCGCCGATCACGGCAACTGCGACGAGATGGTGGACCCGGTGACGCAAACGCCCCACACCCAGCACACCCTCTACCCGGTGCCCTGTCTGGTGATCGATCCGGTGCCCTGGAACCTGAGCATTGGCGCCGGCCTGGACGCCATCGCCCCGACCGTGCTGGCCCTCATGGGCCTGCCCAAACCGGCGGCCATGCACGGCCACTCGCTGCTGCTGTCCCCGGCCCGCAATTGATGGGCGGGCGCGGGGTGACCCAAGCCGGGGTCGTGGCGGTCAGGGGCCGGGGTTTGGGCGGCACCCGGGGTGGCGCCGATGGCCATGGCCGCGCATGTTCCCCTTGCGGCGGGTGGGGCCAATGAGGGAGTACCTCGACCTCCT
>JBATOB010000275.1:0-2371 GCA_049290655.1 Chromatiaceae bacterium
GTGCGGCGGTATGCTCTATCTGCTGGAGTCACTGACCGACACCCAGGGCCAGGTTGCCGCTATGGCCGGCTTGATGCCAGGCCAGGCCCGGATGGGGGACAGGCTCGCCCATCTGGGCATGCACGAGATCGAGCTACCCGAGGGCGCCCTGCGCGGCCACAGCTTCCATTACTCGCGGCTGGAAACGCCCTTGACGCCCCTGGCCGTGAGCCAGGCGCGCCGGGGCCGCGGGGGTGAACCGGCCTACCGCCTGGGTTCGCTCCTAGCCTCCTATCTCCACCTCTATTTTCCATCCAACCCCAGGGCCACGGCACGACTGTTCGCGCCCCGGCCGCCCACGTCCATCTGAAGCCTCCACCCGAGGCACCCACCCGGAGAAGCCACCATGCATATCGAACCCGGACTCCTGGCACCCACCAAGGCCCTGCTCGCCAACGTCTCGGCCCTGGGCCTGCTGGCGGTGCATTACGGCCTGGACCGCCAACTGCGCGAGGCCCCCAGCGGCAAGCGCATCGGTTGGGGTAGAGGCGTCGGCGCCCTACGGCTGGCTTGATGGGCAAGGTGTGGTTCGTCGGCGCGGGACCCGGGGACCCCGATCTGATCACGATCCGGGGTCGGGATCTGGTCGCCCGCGCCGGGGCCATCCTCTACGCCGGGTCATTGGTATCGGACACCGCCCTGCGCTGGGCCCCGCCCGGTTGCGTGATCGCCGACTCCAAGGACCTGGATCTGGAGGCCATCGCCGCCTGGCTGATCGACCAGGCCGGACGCCATGAGTGCGTGGTGCGGCTGCAGACCGGCGACCCCAGCCTCTACGGGGCCCTGATCGAGATGGTCCAGCCCCTGGATGCCGCCGGAATCGAGGTCGGGGTGGTGCCGGGCATCTCCTCGGCCCTGGCCTCGGCGGCGGCGGCGGTGGAGAGTCTGACCCTGCCGGAGGTGACCCAGACCGTCATCATCACCCGCGTCGCGGGTCGCACCCCCATGCCCGAGGGCGAGTCCCTGGCGGAACTGGCGCGGCATCACTGCACCCTCTGCATCTTCCTCTCCATCACCCTGCTCAAGGAGATCCAGGCCGAACTCCGGGCGGCGGGCTGGCGCGAGGATGCCCCGGTGCTGGTGGTCCACAAGGCGAGCTGGCCGGGGGAGGAGGTCATACTGCGCGGCACCCTGGCCGACATCCGTGACCAGTGCCGCGCCGCCGGTATCCGCAGCCAGGCGATGATCATCGTCAGCCCCACCCTGGGCTCCCGCCACTGGCCAACCTTGCAAAAATCCAAACTCTACGATGCCGGCTTCGGCCACCGCTTTCGCTGCGGTAACGCCACCCCAGCGTCCAGGGCCGAGGATAACCCGCATCGGTATCCCGACCATCCCGATACCGCCAGCCCAGGGCAGGCATCCGAGGACTTCACAACCAAAAGCTCGACCCTTCGACAGGGCGTCGAACCCGGCACGGAAGACCAAGCATGAAAAGTCAGGTTATCGCCACTCCAGGGGAGCCAAAGGTCATGAGGGGCACCCCATGAAGGAAAAAATTTTGCTGGTCGGACACGGCTCCCGTGATCCCGGCGGCGAGGGTAACCGCGAAGTCGAGGTCTTCGCCCACCTCTGGCGCGAGCGGCAACCGGACTGGGACATCCAGGTGTGCTTCATCGAATTCGCCGACCTGCTGGTGGCGGAAGGGCTGACGCAAGCCGCCCGGGACGCCGACCGGGTCATCGTGGTGCCCCTGATCCTCAACGCCGCCGGCCACGTGAAGATGGAACTCCCCGAGCACCTCCAGGCGGCCAGGGCGGCATTTCCGGAAACCGCCTTCATCTATGTTCCCCATCTCGGTGCCGAGGACACCATCCTGAATGTTCTGAAGCGGCGCCTGGGCCAGGCCATGGACGAGTTGGACCGGCCCGACCCCCAGACCACGGGGGTCATCCTCCTCGGCCGGGGTTCCTCGGACCCCATGGCCAACGGCGAGGTGGCCAAGATGGCGCGCTGGCTCTTCGAGGCCAGCGACCACGACCTGGTGGATATCGCCTTCACCGGGGTCGCCTATCCGCGGCTGGAGCGGGTAGTCCAGCGCCAGGCCCTGCTGGGCATGACCCAGATCATAGTGCTGCCCTACTACCTCTTTACCGGCACCCTCATGGAGCGCATCAAGCGCCAGATGGCGCACCTGGGGCAACAATATCCGCGCCTGCGTTTTGCCCAGGGCGCCTATTTCGGTTTCGAGGATGAAATTTTCGACCTGCTGGAGCAGCGCGTGCGGGAGGGCCGGGAGGGTACGGGACTCATGCCCTGCGATGGTTGCAAATACCGGGAGCTGGTCCGGGATGGGTCCGGGGTGCATCACCACCATGACCCTGCCTCCGAT
>JBATOB010000276.1:0-4769 GCA_049290655.1 Chromatiaceae bacterium
GGCAAGGCCGGCTCGCCCGGGATGAGGCCCCGGCCGCCGTGCTCGTAACGCGTACCCTCGGGCAAGTTGTACTGGTGCGGCAGATCCGGGGTCACCAGGGATTCTCCGGCCCGGGCCTTTTGCTCCCACCCCAGACGATAGTGCTTGCCGAGCATCCCCTTGGCCAGGGCAATCGGTAACACCTTGATGGCGGCCTCATCGAGAATGCAGGCCTTTTCGCACTTGCCGCAGCCGGTGCAATCCCGCGAGTGAACCACCGGGATGAAGAAGGCATGCTTACCGCTGCGGGGGTTATGCCGCATGTCGAGGGTGATGGCCTTGCCGCGCACTGGGCAGATATTGAAACAGACCTCGCAACGCAGGCCTTGAAAGGCAATGCAGGCCTCCTGATCGATGAGGACGGCGAGCCCCATGCGCGCCTCCTCGATCTGGGTCAGGCGCGGGTCCAGTGCCCCGGTGGGACAGGCCTTGACGCAAGGGAGGTCATCACACATCTCGCAAGGGATAGCGCGGGCCTCGAAGTAGGGCGTACCCAGGGCCACCTCGTCCCCCAGCCGGGCGAGTTTCAGGGTGTCATAGGGACAGTCACGCACACAGAGACCGCAGCGGATGCAGGCGCCCTGAAACCGGGCCTCGTCGTCCGAGGCCCCCGGTGGCCGGATGGCGGTCGCGGGCAGGGCGCGGGCCTGGCGCTGATAGACCCCGAGGGTGACCGCCACCAGACCGACGCCTACCGCCGTCCGCAGGGTATCCGTCAGCCAGCGCCGCCGCCCCGCATCGAACCCCTTGGCGCCCTTCTCATTGCCAGGCATGACCCCTCATCTCCCCTTCGCAACCCGCGACCGCCCGCCGGGACGGCCCGCCGCCGGCACCCACATCAGGCCGGCATGACCTTGACGGCCACCTTCTTGAAGTCCGTTTCTTTGGACAAGGGATCGGTCGCATCGAGCACCAGCTTATTGACCAGGCGACTGGCATCGAAGAAGGGCACGAAGACCATGCCCTCGGGCATCTTGTTGCGGCCCTTGGTCTCCACCCGGCAGATGATCTCGCCGCGGCGGCTGGCGATCTTGGCCGCGTCGCCGCGCTTGAGGCCGCGCTTCTCGGCGTCTGTCGGATGCATATAGACCAAGGCATCCGGGATGGCCCGATATAGCTCCGGCACGCGCCGGGTCATGGAGCCCGAATGCCAATGCTCCAGCACCCGCCCGGTGGACATCCACAGGTCGTAGTCCTGGTCAGGGGCCTCCGCCGGCGGCTCGTAGGGGGCGGTGATGATGTTGGCCTTACCGTCCGGGTTGCCGTAGAAGGCGATCTTGGCGCCCTTGGGAACGAAGGGATCATAGCCTTCGCGATAGCGCCACAGGGTCTCCTTGCCATCCACCACCGGCCAGCGCAGACCCCGCACCTTGTGGTAATGGTCGAACTCCGCCAGTTCATGGCCCTTTTTCGGACCCTCCAGCCCGAAGATCCGATATTCCTCGAACAGGCCCTTTTGCAGGTAGAAGCCGAAGGCGTCCATCTCGTCATTGGGATAAACGTTGCCCCGGTCGTCGGTCACAGGCTGCTTGGCGAACTTGTTAACCGCGCCATTGGCATAAAGCACGTCGAACAGGGTCTTGCCGCGATACTCGGGGTTTTTCGCCAGCAGCTCCTCGGGCCAGACTTCTTCCGTTTTGAAGCGCTTGGAGAATTCGACGTACTGCCAGAGGTCGGAGCGCCCATCGCCCGGGGCTTTGACCTGCTGGCGCCACACCTGGGTACGCCGCTCGGCGTTGCCAAAGGCCCCTTCCTTTTCGGTCCACATGGCCACCGGCAGGATCAGATCGGCGGCCATGGCCGAGACGGTCGGGTAGGCCTCCGAGACCACCACGAAGTTGGCTGGGTTGCGCCAGCCGGGGTACATCTCGTCATTAATATTGGGACCGGCCTGCATGTTGTTGGTCGTGCTGGTCCAGTAGCAGTTCAGCTTGCCGTCCTTGAGCATGCGGCTCTGCAAGACCGCGTGATAACCGATCTTGCCCGGCAAGGTGCCCTCGGGCAGCTTCCAGACCTTCTCGGCGAAATCACGGTGCTCCTTCTTCTCCACCACCATGTCGGCGGGCAGCCGATGGGCGAAGGTGCCGACCTCGCGGGCGGTACCACAGGCCGAGGGCTGGCCGGTCAGCGAGAAGGGGCCATTGCCCGGCTCGGAGATCTTGCCGGTCAGCAGATGCACGTTGTACATGAGGCCATTGACCCAGACGCCGCGGACATGCTGGTTGAAGCCCATGGTCCAATAAGACGTGATCTTCTTGCTGGGATCGGCGTAGAGCTTGGCGAGCCGCTCCAGGTTCGCGACCGGGACGCCGGACAGCCCGGAGACGTACTCGGCCGTGTAGGGTTCGAGGGATTTCTTGTAGTCCTCGAAACTGATCTTGGTCAGGTTGCCCTTGCCGGCGTTCTTGGCCGCCTTTTCCAGGGGATGATCCGGGCGCAGGCCATAGCCGATATCGGTCGGGGTGCTGTTGAAGTTCACATGGGCATTGACGAAGTCCCAGTTCACCTTATCGTTGGTGACGAGGTAGTTGGCGATGTAGTTGAGGATCGCCAGGTCGGTCTGGGGCTTGAAGATGATCCCATGATCGGCCAGCTCGAAGCTGCGGTGCTCGAAGGTGGACAGCACATGGACCTCGCAGCCCGGCCTGGTCAGACGCGTGTCGGTCAGGCGCGACCAGAGGACGGGGTGGTTCTCGGCCATGTTCGCCCCCCACAACACGAAGGCGTCGGCGTGCTCGAGATCGTCATAGCAGCCCATGGGCTCGTCGGCACCGAAGGCGCGCATGAAACCGACCACGGCGGTGGCCATGCAATGGCGCGCATTCGGGTCGATGTTATTGGAGCGGAAGCCTGCCTTGTAGAGCTTGGAGGCGGCATAGCCCTCGTAAACGGTCCACTGCCCCGAACCGAACATCCCCACCCGCGAGGTAATTTCCTCCGGTGGCTTGCCCTTGTTCTCCTCCAGGCTCTGCTTGATCGCGGCCTTCCATTTCTCGGCCATGAGGTCGAAGGCCTCGTCCCAGGAGACGGGCTCGAAAACGCCCTCCTTATCATACTGGCCGTTCTTCTTGCGCAGCAGCGGCTGGGTCAGACGGTCCTCGCCATACATGATCTTGGACAGGAAATAACCCTTGATGCAGTTCAGACCCCGATTGACCGGCGCATCGGGATCACCCTGGGTGGCGACCACGCGGCCGTCCTTGGTCCCGACCAGCACCGAGCAGCCGGTGCCGCAGAAGCGGCAGGGAGCCTTATCCCACCGGATATCCTTGTCTTCCTCGGCGGCGATCGCCGAGACGCCCGGCAGCGCTAAACCCGCGGCGGCGGCGGTGGCGGCAATGGCATTGGTCTTAATAAATACCCGACGGGTCTGATTCATGATGCGACCTCCTCCTGGGGGGACTCGTTATCGACTTGGTGGTAGATGAGAGAAGACGCGGTGACCCCCGCGAGGGCCGCCAACCGGGCCATCAGATCGGCGCAATGGCCATAAGAGGGGCCTTCGAGGGTGACGACCAGACGCCCGCCCGCGCTGGCATGCAACTCCACCCCCGCCAGGCCAAGGAGCGCCTGCTCGACCGCCACGGCCTGCTCGGGGCGACACATCAGCAAGACACCACAGACGTGGTAGTCGGTCATGCCGCCTCCCGCCATGGCCAGAGCGGGGCAGGGGGCTTAGCAACGCCTCCGCCACGACCGTTGGGCATCCCTTCGCGGCTGATGAAGAGGGTGGGCGGGAGTAGATTGAAGCCGTCTTCAGGGCGCTGGCCGACCCAAGCACAGGTAGGTTTGTCCCAGGGCGGAGGCGCAACGCACATGAACGCGCCCCAGGCAGGATGACCCAGGACGCGGGCTAGTCTCAAGGCATGGGTGGTAGTCATAGCCTGCGACGGATCTAAATCGTGACCGCTTGGTTTGAGCGGCAGGCTAACCTTGAAGGCTCCCGCCAAAATTGACCCAGATCAAGGCTGGAAAAAATGCCCGCCGCGCCCATAAACCCCTACCCAGTCCATGCTGCAGCACATCCTAATGCAGCACCAGCAGCACCCGGGTTACAGCCGGTGAGGACCAGGCCCGCGACCATCATCAGCAGGTCCCCCACCTTGGCGGCCAGGTCCGGCCAACGCTAGCGGATCAGCATCCCGACGGACAGCGACAGGAAGAATGACGGGGCCAGGACCCGGGCCGTGTGCTCCGTGCCCATGGGCTTGGGCTGGCCGAATTCAGTGCCCATCACGGCGAGCCAGGCCGGCACCAGGACGATGGCACCGACAGAGAGCTTGATCAGGATCGGTTCGGTAACGCATGGGTCATGTGACGATCCAAGCGGTGGGGGTGCCTGTGCCAGGGCTGGCAATTCTGGATACAACGGTGTCCAGTTCAATTAGCCCGGCGGTACTCTAAATGCGCTCTCTGAGCGGTCCCGAGGGGCCAGGACGCCACCTCCGACAGGGTTTGGATAAGGCTATGTCTGCATTAGGTGTTGCCATGAGCTATCCTTATGATAGTTATGGGAAACGTGGAGGTTGATGCCATGTACGTCGCCGCGTTCCGCGCTTGGCTGGCGAAGGCGGTGGAACTCACACCGGCACCGCGACAGCCGGCCATCGCAGGGCTGCGACAAGAGCGCCGCTCGGGACCGGAGCCCTTGGCCGCGGTACGCGATGTCAGCCGGGCCTGCCCGCATGGCCAGCACGCGGTCTGCCGGCCATGGGGGCAGGCACACGGGT
>JBATOB010000277.1:0-30917 GCA_049290655.1 Chromatiaceae bacterium
CGCAACTCGGGCCCAGCAGGTCCTCGGCAAAAGGGGGGTCCAGAAAGACGAGGTTGAAGGGCTCCGCTTGACCCGCCAGCCACGGGCCGGCGTCGGTATGAATCACTTCGATCTGCCGGGCATCCAACAACAGCTTGTTCTCGTGCAGCACTCGCGCCACGTTCGCCAATTTTTCGATCATGACGACCCGGTCCGCACCTCGCGAGGCCGCTTCGAAACCAAGGGCACCGCTACCGGCAAAAAGATCCAGGCACCATGCCCCCCTGATCAGGGGGGCCAGCCAGTTGAACAAGGTCTCCCGCACCCGGTCTGGCGTGGGCCTTAAGCCCGGCTGGTCCAATACCGGCAGTCGGCGTCCACGCCACTCACCGCCCACGATGCGCAGTCGCCCCGGGAGACTAAGGCTTCGCTGAGTCATGATAACAGGCCCTGAAATTGCCTCGCCAAACTATACAAGGCCTTTCATGTCCGCCATGAGGATTCTCAACCCGGGTCTCAAGGCCCCGGTTGGGCAAGTGCCTTTGCTTCTGGCCCCACGATGACCGTGGCGAAGTGAGCCGGGTTGATACGACGTTGGAAGGCATCGCGGATGCCTTCAGCCGTTACGGCCGCGATGCGGTCATTGAAACGGTCGAGATAGTCCAGCGGCAGACCGTAAAAGCTAATTATGGCAAGGTATTGCGCAATTTTTCCGTTACCTGCGATGCGCAGGGGGAAGCCCCCCGTGATGTTCTTGATGGCGGCCGTCAGCTCCTCCGGGGTCGGCCCCTGGGTACGGAAGCGTTCGATGGTCGCCATCAGGACCTCGCGAGCACTCTGGCCCTGTTCGTTCTTGGTGGAGAGCCCGGCCAGGAAGGG
Source organism: Chromatiaceae bacterium (assembly GCA_049290655.1). Lineage (GTDB taxonomy): Bacteria > Pseudomonadota > Gammaproteobacteria > Chromatiales > Chromatiaceae > M0108. The sequence goes on from JBATOB010000277.1 coordinate 859, forward strand.
GCCTCGCTCAGCCAGGGGCAGGAAGTAGCTGTAAACGCTATAGGAAAGGCCGCGCTTCTCGCGCACCTCTTCCATGAGCAGGGACACCAGACCGCTACCCCCCAGGATGTGGTTGCCTACATAGAGGGAGAAATAATCCGGATCCGTCCGGGTCATGCCGGGCTGGCCGGTATAAACATGGGTCTGGGTCGAAGGGAAGACGATATGCTCCAGGACGGCGGTCGGCGAGTCCTCAACGGGTGGCAAGGGGGGCAGGGGCTCGCCCTTGGCAAGACCTGCGGTCAGTTGCGCGGCGATGGCCTCCGCCTCCTGTCGGGTCACGGCCCCAACCAAGGCGACCACGGCGTTGCTGGCGACATAATGGCGGGCATGGAAGCGCGCCAGGTCTTCCCGGCTCAGGGCCGCCACGGCTTCCGGGGTGCCAGAGGGTTCGGTGGCATAGGGGTGGTCGCGAAAAATGCGGCGGTAAATGGCCTTCTGGCCGAGGGTGCCCGGGTCCTGTTCGTCCCGGTTCAGGCTGGTCAGGACATTGGCCCGCATCCGTTCGAAGTCGGCCTCCGCGAAGCGCGGTTGGGAGATCACCAGGGCCAGGGTTTCCAGGGCCTGGTTCAAGGCAGGTTGCTGGGTCAGGCTGCGCAAGGAGGCCGAGGCCATGTCACGCTGGGCCTCGATGGACATCTCCGCGCCCACGGCCTCAAGACGCTCGGCGATGGCGTTCGCGTCCCATTCCCCCGCGCCCTGGTCTAGCAGGTCGGCGGTTAGGGAGGCAAGACCTGGCTGACCCTGATCCCGGGCGCTTCCGGCCTGGAAGGCGATGCGCACATCCAGCATGGGCAGATCAGGTGCCGCCACAAAGAGCACGGGGATACCCTCGGGGGTCTCCCAGGTTTGTATCTGAGGCGTGGCCTGCAGATTGTTGGCGCCTAACAGGAGCAGCAGGCCGCAAACCAGAGCAAAGAGGCGATTAGTGACCCGCACGTGCGTGAACTCCCGTGGTGGTGGCTTCAGGTCCATTGAAGTCAATGGGCTGGGGCTCCAGCAGGGCAACCGTCAAGTTGTCGGTTACCAGGAACTTGCGGGCGACGGCCTGGACCTGTTCGGGAGTGACCCGGCTCAGGTGGGCAACATATTCGTCCATGAGTTGCCAGCCGAGCCCAACCGTTTCCAGGCTGCCGATCTGCTTGGCTTGGGCGTAGACTGAATCCTTTTCATAGACCTTAGCTGCAATGAGTTGATTGCGGATACGTTCCAATTCCGCCTCGGCAACGGGCTCGTTGCTCAGGCGCTGAATCTGAGACAGGAGGGCCTGTTCGAGTTCGTCGATGGTGCGCCCCTGGGCCGGGATGCCATCCAGCAGTAGCATGCCGGGTAGCCGACTGAAGGCGCTGTAGCTGGCGCCGGCCGAGGCGGCTACATGGGCGCCGCGCACCAGTTCGCGGCTGAAACGGGCGCTGGAACCCCCGTCCAGTATCGAGGACAGCATTTCCAGGGCATAAGGCTCCCAGTCCTCCTCGGCGTGACCGATGGCAGTGGATTTGTAGCCCATGAGCAGATAGGGCTCCTTGGCGGGGGCCTTGACCTTGATGCGTTTCTCGCCACGCTGGGCCGGGTCGCCACCTCGTTTGGGTGCCGACACTTTCTCGGCTGACAGGGGGCCGAAATGCTTTTCGGCAAGAGCAAAAACTTCCTGGGGGTCCACGTCGCCGACCACCACCAGCGTGGCGTTGTTCGGGGCGTACCACTGACGATACCAGTCCCGAAGATCGGCGACGGTCATGCCCTCCAGATCGCTCGCCCAGCCGATGACCGGGATGCGGTAGGGAGATGCCTCGTAAGCCGTCGCGTTGAATTGCTCATAGGCCAGGGACTCGGGGTCGTCCTCGGTTCTCATCCGCCGTTCTTCCTTGACCACTTCCAACTCCTTGAGAAACTCCTCCTCCGGCAGAGTCAGAAAGCGCATGCGCTGGGCCTCCAGCTCGAAGGAGATGGGCAGGCGATCCGCCGCCAGCGTCTGGAAATAGGCTGTGTAGTCCCGGCCGGTGAAGGCGTTCTCGTCACCGCCGTTCTCGGCGATGATCCGCGAGAACTCGCCAGGTGCCAACTTCTCCGTGCCCTTGAACATCATATGTTCGAGCAGATGGGAAACTCCGGTCAGGCCACCGTGCTCATAACTGGAGCCTACCTTGTACCAGACCTGGGAGGTGACGATGGGCGCGCGATGGTCCTCCTTGACCAGCACCTTGAGGCCGTTATCGAGAAGGCGCTCATGCACCTTGGGGGCCTCGGCGGTCGCAACCAAGGGGAGCGCCAGAGCCGTGGCGAGCAGTATTCGGGATTTCATCGCATCTCCAGTTCCTGAATTGGGGCGGTAGAGCCTGGCGTCCGAGGGTCGATACCGGGAGACGCGTCCACCGATGTTTGCTAGGATGACGGTAAAGGTTACGTATTGGCAAGGCCCTTATCCAATAGTTCCCCAGCGCCGCTACCCGTCCATCAGGTCCTTCATTCATGTTTGGTTTTGGCAAAAAGAAGTCGCAACCCGCGCCTGATGCGGTGATGCCGGAAGCAGGGACCGAGCATCCCGCGCCCAAGGGCGGCCTCTACGCCCGCTTACGCGAAGGCCTGAAACGTACCCGCGCCGTCCTCAATACCGACATCGGCGATCTCGTGCGTGGCCGTAAGCGCATTGATCAAGACCTGCTGGACGAACTGGAGACCCGGTTGCTGACCGCCGACGTGGGTGTGGAAGCGACCCTGCGCATCATCGGCGACCTCTCGGCGCGGGTTAATCGCCATGAACTCTCCGATCCTGCGGTCCTCATGAGCGCCCTCAAGGACGAACTGGCGGCGATACTGCGCGCCTGCGAGCGGCCAGTCCGAGTCGCGGCCCCTGGCCGGCCCCAGGTCATCCTCATGGTAGGTGTCAATGGCGCCGGTAAGACGACCACCATCGGCAAGTTGGCGAAAAGGCTACTGGCCAAGGGGAACAGCGTCATGTTGGCGGCTGGCGATACCTTCCGTGCCGCCGCTGTGGAGCAGTTGCAGATCTGGGGCGGGCGCAACGGCGTAACCGTCATCGCCCAACAGTCGGGGGCGGATTCCGCCTCCGTCATCTTTGATGCCCTCCAGGCCGCCACCGCCCGCGGCATCGATGTCCTCATCGCCGACACCGCTGGGCGCCTGCATACCAAGGCCAACCTGATGGAGGAACTGGCCAAGATCGCCCGGGTCATGAAGAAGATCGATCCCGAAGCCCCGCACGAGGTGTTGCTGGTGGTGGATGCCACTACCGGCCAGAATGCGATTGCCCAGGCTCAGCAGTTCAATGCCTCCGTGCCCCTGACGGGTATCGCCCTGACCAAGCTCGACGGTACCGCCAAGGGTGGCGTCCTCTTCGCCATCGCCGAGCGCTTGCGCGTCCCCATCCGCTTCATCGGCGTTGGCGAATCCATCGATGACCTCCGGCCCTTCGTGGCCGAGGAATTCCTCGAAGCCATCTTCGGTTCCTGATGCTCTCCGTAACATGATCCGCTTCGACCAGGTCAGCAAGCGCTATGCAGAGAGCGGGGAGGTTCTTTGCAACCTGAGCCTGGAGATCGCGGCCGGGGAGATGGTTTTTCTGACGGGCCATTCGGGTGCCGGTAAAAGCACCCTCCTGAAGCTGATTGGTTGTTTGGAACGTCCCAGCCGGGGTCAGCTCATGGTGGATGGCCGCAATGTGGGTCGCTTGCCCCGGCGCAAGATTCCTTTCCATCGCCGTCAGGTGGGTATGATCTTCCAAGATCACCGCCTGCTGACGGATCGCTCCGTCTTCGACAACGTGGCCCTGCCTCTGGTGGTCGCGGGCTTGGGGCATCAGGAGATCGCGCGGCGAGTCAGAGCCGCCCTCAATCAGGTGGGGCTGCTGAAAAAGGAGAAGTCCCGCCCCCTTGCCCTGTCAGGTGGAGAACAGCAGCGCGTGGGCATTGCCCGGGCCATTGTTGCCCGTCCGCCCTTGCTGCTGGCCGACGAGCCCACCGGCAACCTGGACCCTGAACTTTCGCGTGAGATCATGGGGCTCTTCGCACGCTTCAATAAGGTCGGCGTCACCCTCCTCATTGCTAGCCACAACCTGGACCTGATCGCTACCTTGCCATACCGTACCCTGACCTTGGAAAAAGGGCGCCTGGTCGCCGATTCCCATGCGCTCAAGAACCCATAACCCAACCCCAGATAAGGCCATGAAGGCCATCCGCCCCATGCGGCGGTTACAGATCCCCTTTGGCCGGCTGCCGGGGATCTGGTTCGCCCATCATCTGCAGGGAGCCGAGTCCAGTCTGGGCCGGCTGCGCGGCGCCCCCCTGTCTACCCTGATGACGGTCTTTGTGATCGGTATCGCTCTAGCCCTGCCGGGGGCCCTCTATGTCTTGACGCGTAACCTGGAACGGCTCGGCGAGGGCTGGGAGCAGACGGCGGCCATCTCCTTGTTCCTGAAGTCAGAGGTGGGCGCGGACAAGGCCGAGGCCCTGGCCCGCCGCCTGGCGAAGGGCCCCGAACTGGAGTCCATCACCTTGATCTCACCGGAGCAGGCCCTGGAGGAACTAAGGGCCGAATCTGGCTTCGCCGAGGCGGTCGAACAATTGGAGACGAACCCCCTGCCCTATGTCCTGGCCCTGCGTCCGGCCCAAAGTCTCGGCGATGCGGCCGGTCTGGAGGGGCTGCGCGAACTTCTCACCGCCCTGCCGGAAACGGACTTGGTCCGCATGGACACCCTCTGGGTGCGACGTTTCCAGGGTGTCGTTCTTCTGGGTGAGCGCGCCGCCCAGGTGCTGGCCAGCGCTCTGGCTCTGGGCGTCCTGCTGGTCATAGGGAACACGATCCGCCTGGAGATCGAGAGCCGGCGCCCGGAGATTGTCATCATGGAAACCGTGGGGGCTACCCATGCCTTCATCCGTCGCCCCTTCCTCTGGCTTGGGGTCTGGTATGGCTTCCTGGGTGGACTCATTGCCTGGCTCCTGGTTTCCCTGGCACTCCTATTCATACAAGGCCCGGTATCCCGCCTCGCCGCCCTCTATCAAGCGGACTTTGTCCTCGTCGGATTGGGCCCCGGTGCCTTGGCGATACTCCTGGGAGGGAGTCTGGCCCTCGGGCTCACGGGTAGCTGGATCTCCGTGAGCCGCCATCTCGCGGCCATCGAGCCGGGTTGAGAGCGCCAACAGGGGCCAGAAGGTCCGCCCGGAAACCTTCCAGGCCTTCGTCCCCAAAAGAGTGATTTGCTAGTTGTATGACCCCGGGAGGATTTGCTACACTTAATTCCATAGAAAATTACTTGGGTATTGGCATCATGACTAAAGACCTCACTCTGCTCCCTACTGGCAACATTGACGCCTATATCAGCGCCTCCTACCAGATTCCGATGCTGACCCCGGACGAAGAGCGTGACCTGGCCGTTCGTCTGCGTGATCACGGTGACATGGACGCCGCCCGCCGGCTGGTCCTCTCCCATCTGCGGTTTGTCATCCGCATTGCCCGGGGCTATCTGGGCTATGGTCTGCCCTTGCCAGACCTGATTCAGGAAGGCTCGGTAGGCCTCATGAAGGCGGTGAGACGTTTCGAGCCGGACGTGGGGGTCCGGCTGGTGTCTTTCGCCGTGCACTGGATTCGCGCCGAGATTCATGAATACATCCTGCGTAACTGGCGCATCGTCAAGGTTGCCACCACCAAGGCCCAGCGTAAGCTCTTCTTCAACCTGCGTAGCGCCAAGAAGCGCCTCGGCTGGTTCACCCGCGAAGAGGTGGAGAGCGTTGCCAGGGATCTGGACGTCAAGCCCGAGACGGTGCTAGAAATGGAATCGAGGCTTTCCAACCAGGATCTGGCCTTTGACGGTGATGATAGCGATGACGATGAGGGGCCCGCCGCGCCTTCCAGCTATCTGCCGGATATGCGCATGGAACCCGCTAGCGCCCTGGAACGTCAGGACACCATGATGGATCGCTACGTTCGGCTCCACGCCGCCCTTGAGGGTCTGGACGAGCGCAGCAAAACCATCCTCCAGGCCCGTTGGCTGACGGAGAAAAAGCAGACCCTGCACGAACTGGCCGCTCAGTTTGGCGTCTCCGCCGAACGTATTCGCCAGATCGAGAAGAATGCGATGAGGAAAATGAAGACCCACCTCGAGGCGTGATCCGCCTCATCCGCTCCCCAAAAAGCCCGCGCCTTGTGCGGGCTTTGTTCGTTGGGTGTCCCCCACAAGGCAGACCACGGGCCAGAACCAAAAATAGCAAAATAGATTCAACATATTGATTAATAAATATAAATAAATTTATGGCACCCTTGAAAACCAGGCCTCCCCCGTCTATGTTTTAAGTAGGAAGGAAAGACAAAAGGAGTAACAGCCATGAAGACCAAGTCACCAGGGTTGCGAGAAGCGACACCGCGTCGCGAGATCGATGTGTTCGATAACCTGGATCGGGTGTTTGACACCCGCTATCGCGGCTGGATGCGGCCATTTCGTGAGTTGTTTCCGGAGTGGGCGCCGCTGACCGGTCGGAGGGAGTTTGCCATGCCCCATCTCGACCTCATCGAGCGCGAGGAGGAGATTCTGGTCCGGGTGGAAATCCCGGGCGTTGACAAGAAGGACCTGAGGCTTGAGCTGACGGGTGATTTGCTCACCATCGCGGGGGAGCGCCGGCTGGAGGAGGAGATCGAAGAGGATGAGGTTCATCGCGCCGAGATTGCGCGGGGTACCTTCACGCGCAGTATCCGCCTGCCGGTGCCGATTGATCACGAGAGGGTGGACGCCGATTTCAAGGACGGCCTGCTTGAAATCCATCTCCCCAAGGCCCACGAGACCGAGCACCGCCGCATCGAGATCAAGTGATGAAGTAAACCCACCCGCGCCCGGGGAGGCGGGCGTGGGCTTGACGACGGGGGCCGGCCATAAGCCGGCCCGGCATTTTAGGCCTGGGTTATCGCCACGCGACCCAGGCGGCCCGCGAGGGTGGCGGCCAGTTCCTCCGCTATCTTCTCCAGGGATAACTCCACCCCTAAATCGACCAGCCGGGTGACGGCCAGGCCCGGATAGCCACAAGGGTTAATGCGGGAGAAGGGTTCGAGGTCGAGATCGACATTCAGCGCCAGGCCGTGGTAGCTGCAATGGCGCCTTACCCGCAGGCCAAGCGAGGCGATTTTGGCGCTCGCGACATAGACGCCGGGGGCGTCGGGCCGGGCCTGGGCGAGAATGCCCCGGGTGGCAAGCATATCGATGACGGCGGTTTCGAGGAGGTGGACCAGGCCCTTGACGCCCAAACCGGCGCGCTTGAGATCCAACAGCAGGTAAGCGATGAGCTGTCCGGGTCCGTGGTAGGTCACCTGGCCACCGCGATCCACCTTGAGTACGGGGATGCGACCCGCATCCAGCAGGTGCTCCCAACGGCCAGCCTGGCCCAGGGTGTAGATGGCTGGGTGTTGTAGGAGCCAGAGTTCATCGGGAGTTTCAGCGTCGCGGGTGTCCGTGAAGTCCCGCATGGCTTGCCAGATAGTTTCATAGGCGCGGAGGCCAAGATACCGAATCACGAGCAGGCCATCGCTCGTCGCAGGGGCGTGGGCGCTCAAGGCGGGATTTAAGTCACAAAGCCCACGCCACGCGCTCGTTGCCGCTGAGATCGCGATAGATGGCGTCAAGTTGCTCCTGGCTTTCGGCCTGGATGACCAGAGTCACGGCGACCCATTTGCCGCCACGGCTTGGGCGCACCTTGACCTGGCTCTCGCACAGGGTGGGGGCATGACGACGGACGATTTCGATGACCAGCTCATCGAAATTATCTCCCACCCTGCCGATGGATTTGATCGGAAAGGCGCAGGGGAACTCCATCAGGCGGGTGGATACTTCCTTCATGGACGGACTATTGGAACCAGCGTAGGACCGTATCCCTGAGCCACTCCCACCAGCCACCCTCCGCTACATCCTGGAGGGCGATCAGGGGTTCTCGGCCTATCTCCTTACCTTCCAGGTCGACGACGATCTCGCCCACTTTGTCGCCCTTGGCGACAGGGGCGATGATGTCTGGATTTTTTTCGATCCGGGCTGCGAGCTTGTCGTAACGGCCACGCGGAATGGTGGCATGGATATCCGTCGCTGGCCCCACCGGCAATTCCTCGATGGCCCCCATCCAGACCCGCAGGTTCTCAATCGGCTGGCCACCAGGATAAAGCTTGGGGGACTCGTAGAAACGGAATCCATAATTGAGCAGGGCCAGGCTGGCCTGGGCGCGGGCCTTCTCACTCTTGGAGCCCATGATCACAGAGGTTAACCGCATGCTGTCGCGCTTGGCCGAGGCCACCAGACAGTAACCGGCCGCCTCGGTATGGCCCGTCTTGACGCCATCGACGGCGGCGTCCTGCCATAAGAGGCGGTTGCGGTTGTTCTGCTTGATGCCGTGGTACACGAACTCCTTCTCGGAGTACCAGGCGTAATACTCCGGGAATTCACGAATGGTCGCGGCGGTGACCAGGGTCATGTCACGGGCGGTGGAATAGAGTTCGGGGTCGGGGAGGCCTGTGGCATTGGTGAAGTGGCTATGGGTCATCCCCAAGCGCTGGGCATGGGCGTTCATGAGGCTGGCGAAGGTCTCCTCACTGCCAGCGACGTGCTCGGCCAAGGCCACGCTGGCATCATTGCCGGACTGGATAATCATGCCATGGAGCAAAACCTCCAGGGGAATCTGCTTGCCCAGTTCAACGAAGGTCTTGGAACCGCCCGTGCGCCAGGCCTTTTCGCTGATGAGAACCTCGTCCGTGAGGGCCACCTTGCCCGCTGCTAATTCCCGGAAGACCACGTAGGCGGTCATGATCTTGGTCAGACTCGCTGGGTCCAAGCGCTCGTCTGCCTGGTGTTCGACCAATACCTTGCCAGTGTTATGGTCAACGAGCAGGTGGGCGAGGCTGACGATCGTTGGTGGTTCGGGTATGGGCGGTTGGGGGTTAGCGGCTGCCGACTTGTCCTGGGCCAAGACCGGCGCCAGAATTAACACGGAGAGGATGCAAAGGATTTGGACGAGGGGCTTCATCGGCAAGACTCGGCGCTAAATTGAAGGGGGCAAGGATTAGGCGTGCAGCCTATACAAGCCCAGAATTGGCTATTCTAAGCGCTAGCGCCCGAGGTTGCAGCCGCGCTGAACGAGAAATTGCGAGCGGAGGGTGTATCAACATTCATGTGGTTATGGGGTCTCCCTGGGCCGGCTTCCCGAGGGAGATTCATGTCATGGAGTCCCGTTCAGGACCACCATTCTGGAGTAAACCTCTCTAGCGACTAACCACTCTGGGATTGCCTACACCTAGAGAGGCTAATTTGCGCGAGAGGTCCTGTGCCTTGTCCTGGGAATTAAACGGGCCTATCTGAAGCCGGTAAGGTGCGGATGCGTTTGAGACGTCGGTTTGAACCAGAACACCTTCCTCAAGTTTGGCAACCAATGCTTGTCGCAACTCTTCTGCGGTGGAGCGATTCTCGAAGGCGCCAACTTGCAGATAAAGCAATGAAGTATCGAAGGTTTTAGGCTTAGGCTTGGGCTGGGCAGCGACCAAGGGGCTGCCCAGTATGTCGGTTTCCGTGGTGGCGGCGACCCTCGGCTCCGTCGAACTCGGAGTTGGGATGAGCGGGTCTTGTATGGCCTCCCCGCCCGTTCGCGCCTTGTCGGAGGCGGCGACGAACATTTCCTGCAGGCCCTTCTCAAGCTTGGGCCTGCCCGGTTCGACGACCTGGATGGTGACCTTGGCCGAGCCCTTGTCAACCATATTGAGCTGAGAGGCGGCCGCATAAGAAAGGTCGAGAACCCGGTTCCCATGGAATGGCCCCCGATCGTTGACCCGAACCAGGGTACTCAGGCCGTTGTCGAGATTAGTGACCTGGATCAGGCTGGAAATGGGTAGGTTTTTATGAGCGGCGGTCATGGCGTGCATGTCATAGCGCTCACCGCTGCTGGTACGACGACCGTGGAAGCGCTTGCCATACCAGGATGCGGTACCCTTTTCCTCATGACCCGCGGCGTCGGACTTGACGAAATATCGCTTACCCTTGACCACATAGGAGGAAGCTTTCTTCGATGGAGGGGGGGACTCGACTTTGGGTACCGCCTTCTCGGCCTGTCCAGGGGGCTGTTCCGAGACGCTATCCTGGCTTGTGGTCGCGCAACCCGTCAGACAGAGCGCCGATAAAAAAATAACCAAAATGCCGAGGACTTGGCCCCGCAGGACGGCTATCCATGCGTTATTGCGCGCATCTCTTGTCGTCATCGTTCGCCCCCAATCTCTCGAAAATCAACCGGTTGGCTATAGTTTTTCCTTAAGCCTCAAGACCTTACCTGGATATCTGGTTCCTAAAAAAACGGATAGAGCCGCAAGGATATCCTGGCTGGGGGGGTTAGGCACATAGAAATTATGCAGGGCTAGCCATAAAATTAATTATTGGTCGATCGGCCATGTACCCATCCCTGGTTTATGAATTTCAATATAATCTTTTATAAACAATGGATTGTTGGTATACGGCACCTTCGCGTAGCCCGGCTACGCAGGCTTTCTGCTCAGTCCGTACCGGGGCGCTGGAAACTCGCTCTCGGCTCGATAGGGCGAAAACTCGCTCTCGGGGTGCCACAGGTACCCAGCAAAGACCGCCCAAGGCTTCCCAAGGCTTGCACCGGGTGCCTGCATCTAGCCCAGGAATGGTGCTAAGCACTATTATCTCGGGTAACTTCTCAACAATAACCGGGGGATCGGCGATGACTGGGGCTTTGGTTGGCATAATCATGGGCAGTGACTCGGACCTGGGTGTCATGCGGGCGGCGGCGGAGGTCCTCGGGGAGCTTGGGGTTCCCTGCGAGATGACCATCGCCTCCGCGCATCGCACCCCCAAAAGGGTCTTCGAATACGCCGAGGGCGCGCGGGTGCGTGGTATCAAGGTCATCATCGCCGGGGCAGGCGGAGCCGCTCACCTGGCTGGGGTGGCGGCGGCCCTGACCCCCTTGCCCGTGATTGGCGTGCCCATCAAGAGCGTCAGCCTGTCTGGCCAGGATTCCCTGCTGTCGATGGTGCAGATGCCCCCGGGCGTGCCCGTGGCCACGGTTGCCATCGACGGCGCCAGAAACGCCGGTATCCTGGCCGCCCAGATGATCGCCACCGGTAATCCCGCCCTGATGGATCGCCTCATCGGCTTCAAGCAAGCCTTGGCGGCGGCGGTCCTCGCTAAGGCGGAGTGTCTGGAGCGTGGGGAATTAAACTGAAATCGCGCGGGTTCGCAAACAGCCCCCTGAGGAAGACCGGAGCTCGTCGTGGATATCACTGAATTACTAACATTTTCCGTGAAGAATAAGTCCTCGGACCTGCATCTTTCCGCTGGGTTACCGCCCATGATCCGCGTCAATGGCGACATGCGTCGCATTGACCTGCCCGCCATGGATCATCGCACGGTGCATACGCTGGTCTATGAAATCATGAATGACAAGCAGCGCAAGGATTACGAGGAGTTTCTCGAAACGGACTTCTCCTTCGAGATTCCCGGCTTGGCCCGCTTTCGCGTCAATGCCTTCAACCAGAAGCGCGGTGCCGCCGCCGTCCTCCGCACCATCCCCTCTAAGGTGCTATCCCTGGAAGAAATCAACGCCCCCAAATTGTTCCGGGACATCGTCGAGGTGTCCCGGGGTCTGATCCTGGTGACCGGACCCACGGGTTCCGGCAAGTCCACCACCCTAGCGGCCATGATTGATTACCTCAACGATACCCGCTATGAGCACATCCTCACCATCGAGGACCCCATCGAGTTTGTTCACCTGAGCAAAAAGTGCCTGATCAACCAGCGGGAGGTCCACCGCGATACCCTGGGCTTCGCCGAGGCCCTGCGCTCAGCCCTGCGCGAGGACCCGGACATCATCCTGGTGGGTGAGATGCGCGATCTCGAGACCATCCGCCTGGCCATGACCGCCGCCGAAACGGGCCATTTGGTGTTTGGCACCCTCCATACCACCTCCGCGGCCAAGACCGTGAACCGCATCATCGATGTCTTTCCGGCGGCGGAGAAGGACATGGTCCGTTCCATGCTGTCCGAATCCCTGCGCGCCGTCGTCGCCCAGACCCTGCTGAAGAAGGTCGGCGGTGGGCGGGTGGCGGCCCACGAGATCATGATCGGCTCTCCCGCCATCCGCAACCTGATCCGTGAGGACAAGGTGGCCCAGATGTATTCCGCCATCCAGACCGGCCAGGCCTTTGGCATGCAGACCCTGGATCAAAATCTTGCGGATTTGCTGAAACAGGGCCTCATCACCCGCGCCGATGCGCAGTCCAAGGCCCAGAACAAGGACTCCTTCGGCTGATCGTTAGTCTTCGCCCTGACCGAGACCCTCCTGGCGAGCAGGATCCTCTACCGATACCCGAGACACCATGGATTTCAACCAACTGCTCATCCTTATGGCCCAAAAAAAGGGGTCCGACATGTTCATCACCGCGGGCCGTCCCCCCGGGATCAAGATCGATGGGGTTATCCGCAACGTCGGCAATGAGGTCCTGACACCCCGGCATGCCCACGACCTCGTCTACAGCGTGATGAACGAGAAGCAGCAAAAGGAGTTCGAGGAGACCAAGGAGTGCCAATTCGCCATCGACGCTAAGGGCGTTGGCCGCTTCCGGGTCAGTGCCCTGGTACAACGGGACGCGGCCTGCATGGTGCTGCGCCGTATCGAGTCGAGGATTCCCACCCTGGAGAAGTTGCGTCTGCCGCCGATCATTCAAGAGCTGGCCATGACCAAGCGCGGGCTCATCATCTTCGTCGGCGGTACCGGTACCGGCAAGTCCACCTCGCTAGCGGCCATGATTGGCTACCGGAACCAGCACAGTTCCGGTCACATCATCACCATCGAGGATCCCATTGAGTTCGTCCATGAGCATGGCGGCTGCATCGTCACCCAGCGCGAGGTCGGGGTCGATACCCAGTCCTTCGACGTCGCCCTAAAAAACTCCCTGCGCCAGGCCCCCGATGTCGTCCTCATCGGCGAGATTCGTACCCGCCAGACCATGGAGTACGCCGTTGTCTTCGCCGAGACCGGCCAACTGGTACTTGCTACCCTGCATGCCAACAACGCCAACCAGGCCCTGGACCGTATCCTCAACTTCTTCCCCGAGGAGGCCCGCAACCAGCTCTTCACCGATCTGTCCCTCAATCTTAAAGGTGTCGTTGCCCAGATCCTTGCCCCTCGCCAGGATGGTAAGGGCCGGCGCGCCGTCATCGAGGTCCTGCTCGGTACCCCCTTGGCCTCGGACCTGATTCGCAAGGGCGAGGTCCATAAGCTTAAGGAACTGATGAAAAAGTCCCGCGAGCAGGGCATGGTCACTTTTGACCAGTCCCTGTTCGATCTTTACGAGGAGGGCGAGATCAGCTACCGGGACGCCTTGCGCTTGGCGGATTCCGCCAACGAGGTGCGCCTCATGATCAAACTCCACAGTACCCGGGACAAGGGGCTGGGACTGGACGGAGGCCTGGAGGGCATCAGTCTGGTGGATAAGGATGAACAAGGTCTAACGGGTCTGCGATCGCCAAGGGTCTCGTTCTTAAAGTGATAGTCAAACCCGCCATCATGCTTGTATAAAGGCGTCATATTTTTCAAGCGCGGTCATACCGAGGACGCATCCTTATGAGCACCCCCCCCTGCATACGCATTCCGGCGACGGATCGGCTGTTCAAGCCCCTTTTTGCCACGTTGGTGGCTGTCACGATTCAGTTTGGGGTCAACGGCTGTGTGAATCTGCCCCTGCTGGAGCAGGTAAAGCCCAAGGAGAAGGAGGCGGAGCGGGTTCAGGCCGAGCCGCCAAAACCCGTGCTGCCCACGGCGCCTCAAGAGGTCGCGCCCGCCAAGAGCAAACGCTGGGAATGGGAGGGAGATAATCGCAAGATTACCCACATCTGGATCGATGTCGATAGTCAGAAGGCGCGTTTCTACGAGGGGACCAAGCAGGTTGGCTGGACCTATGTCGCCTCGGGTCTTAAGTCACATCCCACGCCGGTGGGCCATTTTGCCGTCATGGGCAAGGAAAAGACCAAGGAGTCGAATCTATACGGCAAAATTTACAATGCCGAAGGGCAAGTGGTCGTCTCGGACGCCCAGCGAGGTCGCCATCCGGTCCCGGCGGGAGGCCGCTTCGCCGGGGCCAAGATGCCCTATTTTCTCCGCCTCACGGGCGATGGCGTTGGTCTGCACGCCGGCCGTATTCCTCGGCCGGGACACCCTGCCTCGCACGGCTGTATTCGCTTGCCCGAGCAGTTTGCCCAACGCCTCTTCACCCAGGTCCCGGTCGGGACACCCGTAACCATCACGGGCACGGGTCCTGACTATGGCGACTATCGCGGCAAGCTGGCGGCCCAGGGCGCGGCCAGGCAAGAGCCGGCGGAAGGCGGCACCTTGTCGCCCGCCGAGGTTGCGAAAATACAGCCCGCGTCGGCACCCACCGTGCAAACAGAGCCGGTGAAACCTCGGCCAGCTCCCTTGCCACCCGAACCACCACGGACCACGCCTACAGAACCCGTGAAACCTCGGCCCACGCAAACCCAGTCTGCGCAAAACCCGACCGCGCAACCCCAAGTCGGGCAACCACCGTACACGCAACCAAGGGTAGCGAAACCTCAGCCTCCGCAAAATCAGTCCTGGAAGCCCCTCGTCACCGAAAGGGCCTTGGCCGTGCCAGTCGGGGTTCAGCCGGCGAATCAGGCCAATCCATCCTCGGTTGCCCAACCCGGGTCCACGCAGGGGGAAAGCAATCCGTCGGAAAAACTCGTTCCGCCCAAGCAAATTCAAGCCGGGTCAACCCAGTCTCAAGAATCAGTGACCCCCCCCCAGGCCGCCAGTCCACCGGCGGCGCGCCCTGAAATCCCGTTGGCCGTAGGTCAAACCCCGCCGCGGCAGGCCCCAGAGGCGCCAATTCGGGATAAAGCCGCTCCCGCCACCCCTTCCGCAGCCCTTAACCGGGAACAAACGGCACCCAGCATGGCATCACCGGGATCAGGGGCGGCCCCAGCCGCGCCGCCCGTGGCTGAACAGCTTCCGGCCAAATTGGCTCCCCTGGTCCAGCCCCTGCCCTCGGCTACCCAACCCTCGGAGCCGGCGGCGGCCAGGGTACCCGCCGAGAATAGGGCCCCGCCTGTCCCGCTGGGGAAGGACCAGACCCAGGCTGAGCCCGCCCCGGCCGGGCCCGTTCAGGCTGAGCCAGGCGAGACCAAGGGCGGCTGATCCGAGTCTGGTCTGGGTGGCCCAGCCGGGTTATTCGCTCGCCACACTATCCTCGCCCTAGGGCTCAAAGCTTAAAGCCCAAAGCCCAGGGCTCAAGTGGTCTTGTGGGCTTGTGATTTGTGGGGTAACGGTCCCGGAGGGTTCAGAGGGATCGGCGGTGGTTGTTCGCCAGGCGAACATAGTGCAGGGCCGAGTACTCCAGGTATTCCAGCTCTTCGTCCGTCAGGGGGCGGATACGCGTGACCGGGGAGCCGAGCCAGAGATAGCCGCCCTCCAGAACCTGTCTGGGCGGTACCAGGGAACCGGCGCCCAGGAGGGTCCTTGGCTGGACAACCGCCCGATCCAGAATGCGCGTGCCTATGCCAATCAAGCAGCAGTCATGGATCTCGCAGCCGTGAAGCACGACCTGATGGCCGATGGTAACGCGGTCGTGAATGATCAGGGGCGCGCCACCAGGAAGGAACCGGCTGTCGTGGGAGACATGCAGAATGCTGCCGTCCTGGATATTGGTCTCGGCGCCGATGCGGATGTAATGGACATCGCCCCTTACCACCGCCATGGGCCAGATGGACGAGCCCTCGCCGATCTCCACGTCGCCCACCACCAGGGCGGTTGGATCGATCCAGGCACTGGCGGCAAGGCGCGGCTGCTTGCCCTGGTAAGCGCGGATATGGGACATAGTCTTCCTCGGTGCGGGATCGGCGCTGGAATAGCGGTCATGGGATCTTTTGCCAATGGTCCATGCTAGCAGCAACCGCCGGGGCTGTCGTCGGCGGGGGCCATGGGCGATCGCACTGGATCGCGCCATCCCCCGGGCCTATATTCCTCTTCTAAGCCGCCCTCTTGCCGCGTCAATCCGTTCGGAGCTCGTCACATGCCTTTTCCCGCTGTCGCCTTAATCCTCACCTTGGCCCTGGCCTCGTCCCTTGCCCTGGCCGCCAAGCCACGACAATTTATCGACGAGGCCGAGCCGGCGGCACCGGTCAGTATCGGTGACCCTAAGCTTTGGGAGGAGGGCAAGACCGAACTGCCGCCCTGGCCCAAGGACGGCGATCTGGTGGAATTCGAGCTCGATATCGCCTCCCCCTCCCGATTCCGCTATTTCATCGATGGCCAGCATTTAACCATCGGTAGCGATGATGTGGTGCGCTACACCCTCGTGGCTGAATCGCCGACGGGCGCCCGCAATGTCACTTTCGAGGGCCTGCGTTGCAAGGCCCAAGGGGTCTTTCGCACCTATGCCTATGGCTCGGACAGCAGCTTCAAGCCCGTCGAGGGGGCTGACTGGCAGGCCATCATCGCCAAGTCCGGGGATCATCTCCACCGGGAGTTGCATGGCCACTTCCTCTGTGGCCCGCGCACTTTCGAGCCGCGCCCCATCTCGGATATGATCCGGGCGCTCAAGGGCAAGGTCCGCGGGCGTGAAAACGCCGGCTTCCTGCCCGATTGATCCCCCCTTGCAGCCCCCATTCCATCCAGTCACCCCGCAATCTGAATCGGCTCAACGAGGCATCATGGATAACCCCCTCATCGACATGCCCGGCCTGCCACCCTTCGGCCGCATCTTGCCCGAGCACGTGGAACCCGCTATCGATACCCTGCTGGCCCGCAACCGCGCCCGCATCGCGGGACTCGCCCAGGTTGCGGAGCCGGCTACCTGGGAGAACTTCATCGAGCCCCTGGAGATCCTCGGCGATGGCCTGGAGCGCGCCTGGTCACCCGTCGGCCATCTCAACGCCGTCATGAACAGCGAGGCCCTCCGCACCGCCCACAACGCCTGCCTGCCCAAGCTCAGCGACTACGCCACCGAGCTTGGCCAGAACCGGGCCCTGTTCGAAGGCTATCGCGCCGTCGCCGCCCAGGAGCACCTGGATGACACCCAGCGCAAGCTGCTCGCCAATGCCCTGCGCGACTTCCACCTCTCCGGCGTCGATCTGCCCCCGGACCAGCAGAGCCGCTTCAAGGCGATCGATCGGGAACTGTCGCGCCTCGCGTCCAAATTCTCCGAGAACCTCCTGGACGCCACCAACGCCTGGAGCAAGCGCATCGAGGACGAGGCCCAGCTTGCCGGCCTGCCGGAATCCGCCCGCGCCCTGGCCCGGCAGACCGCCGAGCGGCGCGGCGAGCCCGGCTGGGTCCTGACCCTCGATTTCCCCTCCTACCAGCCGGTCATGACCTACGCCGATGACCCGGTCCTGCGCCGCGAGGTGTACGAGGCCTATACCACCCGCGCCTCCGAGCTCGGCCCCCATGCCGGCCAATGGGACAACGGTGCCATCATGGCAGAGATCCTGGCCCTGCGGCACGAGCAGGCCCAGCTCCTCGGCTTCGCCAACTATGCCGAACGCTCCCTGGCCACCAAGATGGCCCGTTCCCCCGAGGAGGTGATGGGCTTCCTCGCCGGCCTGGCGCAGCGGGTGGTGACCCATGCCCGCCAGGAACTCGAGGAGGTGCGCGACTTTGCCCGGACCCTGCGGGGCGCCGGCACGCTCGGGCCCTGGGACCTGCCCTACTATTCCGAAAAGCTGCGCGAGCATCGCTACGCCATTACCCAGGAGGAGCTGAGGCCCTATTTCCCTATCAGCCGGGTCCTCGACGGCCTCTTCAACCTGCTGGAGCGGCTCTTCGACATCCGCATCCGCGAGGTCCAGGGGGTCGAGACCTGGCATCCGGATGTGCGCTTCTTCGAGATCCGCGCGGGCGACGGCGACTTGCGTGGCCAGTTCTACCTCGACCCCTTTGCCCGTCCCAACAAGCGCGGCGGGGCCTGGATGGATGTCTGCGTCAACCGGCTCCACACCGCCACCTGCGACCAGATCCCCTGCGCCTACCTGGTGTGTAACTTCACCCCGCCCGTGGGGGACCAGCCCTCGCTGCTGACCCATACCGAGGTGTTGACCCTCTTCCACGAGTGCGGCCATGGCTTGCACCACTTGCTGACCCAGATCGATTACCCCGCCGTCGGCGGCATCTCCGGCGTGCCCTGGGATGCGGTGGAGCTGCCCAGCCAGTTCCTGGAAAACTGGTGCTGGGAGCGGGAGTCCCTGGACCTCATCTCCGGCCAGGTGGCAAGCGGGGAGCCCATCCCAGACGGGCTATACCAGCGCCTGCGGGCCGCCAAGAACTTCCAGTCCGCCATCCAGATGGCCCGTCAGCTCGAATTCGCCCTGTTCGACTTCCGCATCCATCTCGAATACGACCCGGCCCGGGGTGGGCGCATCCAGGAGATCCTCGACCAGGTGCGCGACCAGGTGGCTCCCCTCAAGCCCCCGGCCTTTAACCGCTTTGCCCACGGTTTCTCCCACATCTTCGGCGGCGGCTACGCGGCGGGTTACTACAGCTACAAATGGGCCGAGGTCCTGTCCGCCGATGCCTTTGCCCTTTTCGAGGAGAGGGGCATTCTCGACACCGCCACCGGCCGCGCCTTCCGCCAGTACATCCTGGAACAGGGCGGCTCCCGCCCGGCCATGGACCTTTACGTCGCCTTCCGGGGCCGCGAACCTACCATCGACGCCTTGCTCCGCCATAGCGGCATCGCTATCGCGGCTTGATGAGGGGGTGGTAAGACATGAATACCGGCTTAATTCTGGGCCTGTCTGGATACCCCACCCGCTCAAGGATAAACCCGCCAACCAGCGCCCTAGCCCTATGAAATACGCTGACTTACGAGATTTCATCGCCCAGTTGGAGACGCGAGGGGAACTCAAGCGCATCCGCGCCGAGGTCGATCCCTACCTGGAGATCACGGAGATCTGCGACCGGACCCTACGGACTGGCGGACCGGCCCTTCTCTTCGAGCGGCCCAAGGGCTCGGCCATACCCCTCCTGGGCAACCTCTTTGGCACCCCCAACCGTGTGGCCATGGGCATGGGCGAGGAATCCGTGACGGCCCTGCGCGGGGTGGGCCAGTTGCTCGCCAGCCTCAAGGAGCCGGAGGCGCCACGCGGCATGAAGGACGCATGGGCCAAGCTGGCGGTCTTTCGCAAGGCCCTGGACATGGCCCCCAAGCAGATCAAGGGCGCGCCTTGTCAGGAGGTGGTCCTGGAGGGCCAGGATGTGGACCTGGGGCGGCTGCCCATCCAGACCTGCTGGCCCGGTGACGTCGGTCCCCTCATCACCTGGGGTCTGGTCATCACCCGGGGGCCGGACAAGCCACGCCAGAACCTGGGCATCTACCGCATGCAAGTGCTGGGGCCCAACCGGGTCATCATGCGCTGGCTGGCCCATCGCGGCGGGGCCCTGGATTTTCGCGAATGGACCCGCGCTCACCCGGGCGAGCCCTTCCCCGTCTCGGTGGCCCTGGGCGCCGATCCGGCCACCATCCTCGGTGCCGTTACCCCGGTACCGGACAGCCTGTCGGAATATGGCTTCGCGGGCCTGCTGCGGGGCAGTCGCACCGAGGTCGCCGCCAGCATTGGCAACGAGCTGCAGGTGCCCGCCCGGGCGGAAATCGTGCTGGAGGGTCGCATCCATCCCAACGACACCGCCCTGGAGGGCCCCTTCGGCGACCATACCGGCTATTACAACGAGGTGGACCGCTTCCCGGTCCTGACCCTCGACCGCATCAGCCATCGCCGCCAACCCATCTATCACAGCACCTACACTGGCCGGCCGCCGGACGAGCCCGCCATCCTTGGGGTGGCCCTCAACGAGGTCTTCGTGCCCATCCTGCAAAAGCAGTTCCCGGAGATCGTGGATTTCTATCTGCCGCCCGAGGGCTGTTCCTACCGGCTGGCGGTGGTGAGCCTGAAAAAACAGTACCCCGGCCACGCCAAGCGCATCATGCTCGGCGTCTGGTCCTTCCTGCGCCAATTCATGTACACCAAGTTCGTCATTGTCGTCGACGACGACATCGACACCCGCGATTGGAAGGATGTCATCTGGGCCATGACCACCCGCATGGACCCGGCGCGGGACACGGTCACCATTGAGAACACGCCCATCGACTACCTGGACTTCGCCTCCCCCGTCTCCGGGCTAGGCTCCAAAATCGGCTTCGATGCCACCAACAAGTGGCCCGGCGAGACCAGCCGGGAATGGGGCAAGCCCATCGAGATGACGGTGGCGGTGCGTCAGCGGGTGGATGCCATCTGGTCCGAACTGGGCATAAGCTAAACCAGGACAACGGGGCCCGGTGGCGGCCCGGCTTTCCTTACCCCCGTAAAAAGGGCGCTCCCTTTCGAAAGCGCCCCGGATTCCGAGGCCGATGGGTGGGACTTGCCCTCCCCGAGTTCTCGGCCCACTCACCCCGTCGCCATACGAATCCACGCCACCCGCTTGTGCATGACCCCGTAATAGACCACCGGGATGACCACCAGGGTCAGGACGGTGGAGACGAAGAGACCAAAGAGCAATGATACCGCCAGGCCCGAGAAGATGGGGTCGTCCAGGATGAAGAGGGCCCCGGCCATGGCCGCGAAGGCGGTGAGGGCGATGGGCTTGGCGCGCACCACGGCGGAGCGTACCACCGCCGCCTCCAGGGTCAGACCTCCGCGTACCTCCTGGTTGATGAAATCCACCAGCAGAATGGAGTTGCGGACGATGATGCCCGCCAGGGCAATCATGCCGATCATGGAGGTGGCCGTGAACTGGGCCCCCAGGAGGGCATGGCCGGGCATGATGCCGATGATGGTCAGCGGGATGGGCGCCATGATGACCAGGGGTACCAGGTAGCTGCGGAATTGGGCCACCACCAGGAGGTAGATGAGGATCAGCCCCACGCCGTAGGCAATGCCCATGTCGCGGAAGGTGTCATAGGTGACCTGCCACTCCCCATCCCACTTGAGGCTGTATTCGTAGGGGTTCAGGGGCGGGCGCACGAACCACTGCTCCAGCCCCAGGTTCCCGGCCAAGGTCTCCGAGATCTCGAAGAGGCCGTAGAGGGGGCTGTCCGTCTCCCCCGCCATGTCGCCCGTCACATAGACCAGCGGCAGCAGATCCTTGTGATAGATGCTGTGCTCCCGGGTCGTCTCCACCAGGCTGACGATCTCGGACAAGGGGACCAGTTGCCCGCCCAAGGCGCGAACCCTCAGAGCCAGCACCTGTTCCAAGTCGGCCTTGTCGGCCTCGCCATACTCGACCCGGATGGGCACGGCGTACTTGACGTTGGCCCCATGGAGGAAACTCATGTCCTCGCCGTCCAGCACCGTGGCCAGGGCTTGGGCCACGGCGCCCTGGGCCACGCCGAGCCGCGCCGCCTTGGCCCGATCGACCACCACGATCAGTTTATGGGCGGGATATTCCACCGAGTCGTCCACGTCCACGATATCCGCCGTCTCCTCGAAGACGCCGCGTACCTGCTTGGCGATACCGATCTGCCCCGCGTAGTCGAGGCCGTAGATCTCGGCGACCAGGGGCGAGAGCACCGGGGGGCCGGGCGGAATCTCCACCACCTTGGCGTTGCCCTGGTACTGGCGGGCGATCGCCTGGAGTGGGTCCCGCACCGACTGGGCTACCTCGTGACTCTTACGATCGCGATGGTGCTTGTCCACCAGGTTCACCTGGATGTCCCCCAGGTGGGCCCCCGCGCGCAAGTAGTACTGGCGCACCAGGCCATTGAAATTGATGGGGGCGGCCGTGCCGGCGTACACCTGATAATCCGTGACCTCGGTTACCGTTGCCAGGTAGTTCCCCAGCTCGGCCAGGACCCGCGCCGTCTGCTCCAGGCTGGTGCCCTCGGGCATGTCCAGTACCACCTGGAACTCGGACTTATTGTCAAAGGGCAGCATCTTGAGGATTACCGCCTTGCTGGTCACCAGGCCGATGGAACCGGCGATCAGCACCAGGATGCCGCCCAGCAACAGCCAGCGATTGACCCAGCCGGCCCGGCCGGCCAGGAAGGGGGAGATGGCCCCGTGGAACAGGGTCCGCATCCAGCCGCCTTCCGCCTCGGGACCGGGGCCATGCTTGCCGCCCGCGTGGGCATGGGCCCGCCGGCCGAGCATGAGGTTGGTCATCCAGGGGGTGAAGACGAAGGCCACCACCAGGGAGATGAGCATGCCCATGGAGGCATTGATGGGGATGGGGCTCATGTAGGGTCCCATGAGCCCGGAGACGAAGGCCATGGGCAACAGGGCGGCGATGACGGTGAAGGTCGCCAGGATGGTGGGCCCGCCCACCTCGTCCACCGCCTTGGGCATGAGGTCCAGGAGCTTCTTGGGGCTCAGGGCCAGGTGGCGGTGGATGTTCTCGACCACCACGATGGCGTCGTCCACCAGGATGCCAATGGAGAAGATGAGGGCGAAGAGGGACACGCGGTTGAGGGTGAAGCCCCAGGCCCAGGAGGCGAAGAGGGTCAGGGCCAGGGTGACAATGATGGCCGCGCCCACGATGATGGACTCACGCCAGCCAATGGCGAAAATGACCAGAATGATGACGGAAAGGGTGGCGAAGGTGAGCTTTTGGATCAGCTTCTGGGCCTTGGCATCGGCGGTGGCGCCATAGTTACGCGTCACCGTCACCTCGATACCCTCGGGGATGAAGGTGCCGTCGAGTTGGGCAAAACGGTCTATGACCCGCTCCGCCACCTCGACGGCGTTGATCCCCTCCTGCTTGGCCACGGCGATGGTGACCGCCGGCGTGGTGCCGGCCAGGGTTACGCCGCTCTGCTCACCGCCCGGCCCGGCGCCTAGCCAGACATAGGACTCGGGGGGCTCCGGGCCCCGCTCGATGCGGGCCACGTCGCGCAGAAAGACCGGCCGGCCACCATGCAGGCCCACCACCAGGTCGCCGACCTCCTCCACCGTCAGGAGGAAGGTGCCGGCCTGGACCAGGACCTCCTGGTTATCGTGGGTCAGGGCGATATCGTCGCGGGTATGATTGGCGGCGCCCAGGGCCAGCCGCAGGCCATCCAGGTCGATGCCGAAGCCGGCCAGGGCCTGGGGATCGAGAAGGACCCGCGCCACCTGGGCCGGCGCGCCCAGGGTATAGACGTCCCGGGTGCCGGGTACCCGCTTGATCTCCTGTTCCAAGGCGTGGGCCACCTTGCCCAGCTCGTAGGCGCCCATGGTGGGGTCCTGGGACCAGAGGGTGGCGGTGATGATGGGGACGTCGTCGATACCCTTGGGTTTGATCAGGGGCTGGCCCACGCCCAGATTGGCCGGCAGCCAGTCCTGATTGGACAGGATCTTGGTGTAAAGGCGGACGATGGCGTCGGTGCGGTCCTCGCCGACCTGGAACTGGACGGTGACCACCGCCAGGCCGGGGCGGGAGACGGAATAGACATGCTTGATGCCCTTCATCTCCGACAGCACCTGCTCCGCCGGACCGGCGACCAATTGCTCGACCTCGGTGGCCGAGGCGCCGGGGAAGGGGATAAAGACATCGGCGAAGGTGACGTTAATCTGGGGCTCCTCCTCCCGAGGCGTCACCAGGATGGCAAAGAAGCCCAGCAGCAGACCCACCAGGGCCAGCAGGGGGGTGATGGCGGAGTCCTGGAAGCGCGCCGTGACCCGCCCGGAGATGCCGAATTGTTCAGCCATCGCTCCGCTCCCCGGCCCGTGCCTTGAGCAGGGTACCGGCGGCGATGGGGTCCAGGGCCACCCGCTCGCCCTCGGTCAGACCCGACAGTACCACCCAGGCGTCACCCAGGTCGCGGCCCAGGCGGATCTGGCGGAAGCTGATGCGGCCATCCATCAAGACATAGACCCCGGTGACCTCCGAGCGATGCACCACGGCGGGCTTGGGGATCGCCAGTTCCCGCTTCTCACCCGTGATAAAGCCGGTCTTGACGAACATGCCCGGATAGAGATCGGCCAGATCGGGCGGCAGGTCCAGGCGCACCTTAAAGGTATTCGAGCCTTGATCGGCAAAGGGGAAGACGGTCATCCGGGCCGCCTCCACCAGGGCGCCGCCGGGCAGGTGGATACGCGCCCCCTGGCCGTCGCGGACCGCCTGGATCAGATTTTGGGGCACATCCACCGAGACCCTCAGATTGCGGAGCGCAATGCCGGTCATGAGCGCCTGGCCCGGATTGGCCATCTCTCCGACCTGGAGATGGCGCCGGGTGACCAGGCCGGCATAGGGGGCGCGGACCTGGGTATATTCCAGTTGCTCCACGGCCTGCTCCAGGGCGGCGGTGGCGGCCTCGACGCGGGCCTGTGCGTTCTTGACTTCGGCGATGGCCTTGTCCATGGCGGATTCCGAGGACATCTTCTTGTTGAACAACTCCTTGATGCGATCAAACTCCTCGTGGGCGTTATTCAGGGTAGCCTCGGCCGAATTCAGTTCCGCCGTCGCCTGGGCGACCCGCGACCGATGTTCCGTATCCTTGATACGGGCGATCACCGTGCCCGCTTCGACGAAGTCGTCCACGTCGAAAAGAATCTCCTGGACCTGGCCCTGGGTCTGGGCGGAGACCGTGGTCTGCTGAACGGCCTCGACCACGCCATCGAGCTGGTATTCCCGGGGGACGGACCGGTAAGCGACCGTCGCGCTGTCCAACTGGGCGGGGTTCAGGTCCGCCGCCCCGGTGGCCGCCAGGGCGGAAAGGAGGGGGATCAGGGAGGCAATGCTCATGAGAAGAGTACCTCTGGAGAAAGGTTTGGATGTCACGGTTAGGTCGTTAAGCGACGGGCTGGGTTTTGAATCTGGTCTGGGGCTGCGCCTGAGGGGGGCAAGGGGTTAAATCGTCGTGCCGTTCAATCCTGGGCCGCGGTCGGGCTAACGGCAATGCCTTCCGTCAATAGGGGGCGGATGGCGTGCAGAATATGGGTGAAGAGGTGCGGATGCTCCGCCTCCTCCCGCGCCAGCAGGGCCTTCATATGCTCGCGGCGACTCGGGGCGGAGAAGCAGGCCGGGCAGGAATCCGGCACGACCGGCAGGCCGGTGGCGCGGGCGAAGTCCGCGGTCTGCCGTTCCCGGCAGTAGGCCAGGGGGCGGATGATGCGCACGTCGCCGGCATCGTTCAGATAGTGGGCCTTCATGGTGCGCAACTGGCCGCCATGGAAAAGGGACAGCAGCAGGCTCTCCGCCAGATCGTCCAGGTGCTGCCCCAGGGCCAGGACGCCGTAACCCTGTTCCCGGCACAGGCGGTACATGATGCCGCGCTTCATGCGCGAGCAATAGGCGCAGAAGGAGTCGCCATCCATGTGACGCTTGGCCTGCTCCAGGATCGGCTGCTGTTCGTAGTGCCAGGGCACGCCCAAGGCATCGTAATAATCCTTGAGGGACTGGGGATCGAAGCCTGGCACCTCCGGGTCCACCGTCAGGACGGCCAGCTCGAACCGCACCGGGGCATAGCTTTGCAGGTGCCGCATCAGGTGCAGCAGGGAGAGCGAGTCCTTGCCCCCGGAGACCCCCAGCAGGATGCGATCCCCATCGCGGATCATGCCGTAATCGACGATGGCCCGCCCCACGAGGCGCAGCAGGGACTTGGGCGGTTTGACCGGGTTGGTATTCATAGTCAGGCAAGTTTAGCAGCTTGCCGGGGGGACGCGCCCGCGAACCCTGATCGAGCCCTTCAGGGCGGGTCCGGGGCATCTCCGGGTTCATGCCCGGCTTGAGGCCTGGTCGGCCGACCAATCGGCGGTGGCGATACCCTCGCCCAGATCGGCCGCGATCAGGCGCTCGCGTACCGTCAGGAGCCTGTCCATCAGGCTTGGCTCGAAGGTGGCGTAAGCGGCGGCATCTGGTACCCGCCGCACCACCACGCCCAGGAGTTCGGTGATGGCGTTGCCGATGGAATTCTGACTGATGGTGACCAGCAGCTTGCCGGAGTCATTGCGATAGATGAGCTGCTTGAAGGCGGGCTGCCAGCGAATGGAATTGGCATAGGCCGGTTCCCTGATGCAGCGCTCCCGCACCCGGCGGGCGGTGCCCAGGAAGTCGTTGTCGAACAGCAGCACCCGATCCACGGCCTCCGGATAGTGCAGGTCCTCCAGACGGGGGGCGTTGCGGCTGGAGACCTGGGAGAAGAAGGTGCGGTAGAAATCCAGAAAGCCCTCCAGGATGGCGTCGTACTCCCGCCAGAAGCGGATATCCTTGAGGGCCTCGACCCCGCCCCGGATCTCCCAGCAGGGTAGGCCTTCCGGGTAGCCGGTCAGCGTCAGTTGGGACTCGTCGCTGTGAATCGTCTGGAGGACGTGGAGATCCAGGGCCTCGGCAAAGAAGCGGCGATAGACGTGGCGCATATGGGCCTGGAAGAGGCTGTTCTGGCCGCCGTCGGTGAGGTTCGGATTGGCCGGGTTCGCCAGGGGCGCCTGGCGCAACTGGTCCATGGGGAAAACGATGAAGTGGTTGTGCAGCATGCGGATGCTGGGCACCCCGGGCGAGGTCAGGGGCCAGGTGGCGTCCAGGCTCGCCTCCCCCGCCAGTACCAGGGCCTCCGCCGGGTCCGGATAGGTCTCCAGCATGTAGGCGAGCAGGATCTGGTTCATCCGGTTCCAGGCGTGCTTGACCGCCGCCGGCACCTGGGTCCGCCGCACCGGCCGGCCCAGGGGGTTGAGGATGGTCTGGGAGGTGTTGTAAATGATGGAACAGTCGAACTCGCAGGAGTGCCCCAAGGCCTTGCGGTAGAGCAGCAGGTGCTCCGGGCTCACCAGCAGGCCGTTATTGTTGACCAGGTCGTTGAGGTTCTCCGTACTGTTGAAGAACTCGTTCGGCTTCATCCCCTCCGGGACCTCCAGCGGAATGGGCCGGAAGGGCGTGACGATCTCGCGGGGACCTATGGTCATGGACGGAAACTCCTGGGTGACGGATGGCGGGTGACAGCTCGGCAGGCGGGATTCTATGCCGGATGGGACGGGTGGGCGAGCCGGCGGCTGAGCGTGAAGATGGCATGAGGGCCTGCCCAATCCCCTCGGCTTGCCAGGGAGAAACTCCCGCTAAGTCCCGGTCAGCCCCTTGGCATCGGCCCCGGCCGCCCCTATCCTGCCAGCCTTATGAACCCGCTGAAACGCCGCCTCATCTTCGAACGCCTCCGCTCGGAGAACCCCGCCCCTCGGACGGAGTTGGTCCATGCCTCCACCTTCGAGCTGTTAATCGCCGTCGTCCTCTCCGCCCAGGCCACGGACAAGGCGGTCAACAAGGCTACCGCCAGCCTCTTCCCCCTGGCCAACACGCCCCAGGCGTTATTGGGCCTGGGCGAGGAGGGCCTCAAGGCCCATATCCGCACCCTGGGCCTCTTCAACGCCAAGGCTTCCAACATCATCAAGACCTGCGCCATTCTGGTCGAGCGGCATGGGGGCGAGGTGCCCCGAGACCGCGCGGCCCTGGAGGCCCTGCCCGGGGTGGGGCGGAAGACGGCGAATGTCATCCTCAATACCGCTTTCGGCGAACCGACCCTGGGGGTGGATACCCACATCCTGCGCCTGGCCAATCGCACCGGCCTCGCCCCCGGTAAGACCCCCCTGGAGGTCGAGCGCGGGCTGATGCGCGCCATCCCCCGGGAATTTCTCCAGGATGCCCATCATTGGCTGATTCTGCACGGGCGCTATGTCTGCGTCGCCCGCAAGCCCCGCTGCGGGGCTTGCATCATCCGCGAATGGTGCGAATTCAGCCCCAAGACCCCGGCCACCCTGAGCAGTGGGGACTGATCCGGCCCCCGTAGGGGGCAAAAGGAGAGAAAAGCGCGGGCGACCCATGGACGGCATGGGCCAAAACGGCTATCCTTTACCGCCTGCAAATCTGGCCGTCTCCTCAAAAAGCCTGGCCATCTCAACGCTTAAAGCGCCTGTAGCTCAGTGGATAGAGTACTGCCCTCCGAAGGCAGGGGTCGCACGTTCGAATCGTGTCAGGCGCGCCAAATTCTAATAGATCCAAATGGATAGCCCGCTTTTGAGGGTTATCGCCATTGCCCGGAACGGGCCCGGCGTGCATTGCATTCTTGTTCGCTCCCCTCGACCTCATGCCAACCCGGCGCCGGGCCCGCCGCCCCCTGCCAGGCCCAAGGTCGGCGCCATCTCGGGCTTCCCCTTTGCGGGAAGCCCCATCTACCCGACGGCGCTTCCCGCCCTGCGCTAAGATGCCCGTATGAAACACGAGATCGGCATCGTCATGGACCCCATCGGGGCCATCAAGATCGCAAAGGACAGCAGCTTCGCCATGTTGCTGGCCGCGCAACGCCGTGGCTGGCGCCTCCAGTACCTGACCCTGGACGACCTCTCGCTGCGGGGCCAGCGCGCCTGGGGCCGGATGCGGGAGCTGGTGGTGACGGACGACCCGTCCGGCTGGTACCGGGTGGTCGGGGAGGCCTTCCGCCCCCTCGATGAGCTGGACCTGATCCTGATGCGCAAGGACCCGCCCTTCGATACCGAGTTCCTCTACGCCACCCTCATCCTCGAACAGGCCCAGCGGGGTGGCGCCCTAGTGGTCAATGCCCCCCAGGCGCTGCGCGACGCCAACGAAAAGCTCTTTGCCCTGGAATTCCCCGCCTGCTGTCCGCCGAGCCTAGTGACCCGGAGCCAGGCCGACATCCGCGCCTTCCTGGAGGAGCAGCGGGACCTGATCCTCAAGCCCCTTGGCGGCATGGGCGGCCTCTCCATCTTTCGGGTCCGGCGCCATGACCCCAACCTGGCGGTCATCGCCGAGACCCTGACCGCCAATGAGACCCGCTACTGCCTGGCCCAGCGCTTTATCCCCGAGATTACGCAGGGCGATAAGCGCATCCTCATGGTGGCTGGCGAACCCGTGCCCTACGCCCTGGCCCGCATCCCCAAACCCGGCGAGACCCGCGGCAATCTGGCCGCGGGTGGTCGTGGCGAGGGCCGCCCCCTGAGCGACCGTGACCGCTGGATTGCCGCTCAAGTGGGCCCCGAACTCCTGAGGCGCGGCATCTATTTCGCCGGCCTGGACGTGATCGGCGACTGGCTGACCGAGATCAACGTCACCAGCCCCACCTGCATCCGTGAACTGGACGCCCAGTTCGGTCTGGATATCGCCGGTGATCTGCTGGACAGGCTAGAGGAGCGGCTCCATGTCCCCTGAGTCTCGGCCGGAATCCCGGATGCCGGTGGTGCCTGGATATGGGCGCCACTCCCCTCGGACTTGGGCTGTCCGGATGACGGCCTGGATCGCCGCCCTCCTCTTGCTGCTCCCCCTGGCGGGCTGCCGCGACGAAAGCCCTGTTTATAACTTCCAGATCAATGCCTTCATATGTCCGGTGGACCTGGCTATCGTCGGGGTCAAGCGCCAGGAGGCGGAATTGGCCGCCCGTCTCATCGAAGAGAATTTCGAGTCCATGCGGCAGGCCTGGGGCGCCCCAGGCGCGCCCCCCCTGGAGCGCGTCAACGCCTTACTTCCCGGGGGCAAGCCCTTCGCCGCCCCGCCCAACATCCTGCCCTTGGTGCGCAAGAGCCAGGAACTGGCGGCGGCAAGCGGCAACCTCTTTAACCCCGCTATCGGCAAATTGATCGATCTCTGGGGCTTTCAGGCGGGCGAGCCGGGGCGGCGCCGCGTCCCGCCGGACAAGGCCAGGATCGAGGCCTTGGTGAAGGCCTCCCCACGGATGAGCGATATCCTGATCGACGGCATCCAGCTACAAGGCGGGAATCCCAGCCTCAAACTCGATTTTGGATTTATTGCCAAGGGATACGCCATCGACCTGGCCGTCGCTCAATTGCGCGAGCTGGGCATCCACAACGCCCTCGTCAATGTCGGCGGCGATCTGCGCGCCATCGGTACCCGTGGTGGCCAGCCCTGGCCCGTGGCCGTGCGCAATCCCGTCGGCGGGGGCGTCCTCGCCATCCTCCAGGTCTCGGGCGACGAGACCGTCTTCACCTTGGGCGATTACGAACTCAATTTCACCCACAAGGGCAAGACCTACCACCACGTCATCGATCCCCGCACCGGCTGGCCGGCCGAGGGGGCCCGCCTGGTCAC
>JBATOB010000278.1:0-2775 GCA_049290655.1 Chromatiaceae bacterium
CGGGCGGCAACAATGTCACAACATCTTGACTATAAAAAGTATCTGCCAGCAGTTTGCGCATTAATCCGCGATTCATTAACGAGAGCCGCCTCCCGGATCAGGCGCTAGCCGGCGACTGACCGAGGAGATGGTCGGACCAACTCTCTAACGCGCTTATCAAGGCTAACCGCTCGGAATCATTGGTAAACTCCGCTCGAAGAGCAGCCAGGCGCTCCCGGTAACTATCTAACAAGATGTTGGCACCCGCTTCCGGGTTGGTTAACCGCTGGAAGCGCCAGGTGTCCCATTCCTCCCGCTCCTCCTGGCTGAGGGTCTCCGGCCAGTTGCGGGCGCGATAGCGAAAGAGCATGGTCTCCAAGCGGGGATCCCTGAAGTTGAATCTCGCATGAGCCAAGGCCTGGGGCGATAGTTGGCGCAACTGGTCCATCTGACGCCGATCCGCATCCGGAAAAAAGCCACCAGCATAGATCATGAGATCAGGGTCGGTTTCAACCGGCCACTCGCCACTCAGATGCACCTGTCGCACCTTTGAGGCGAAGTCCGAGGCAGGGCCCAGCAGCTTGGCGTGACGCTCGACCAAGGACAGGTCAATACCCCATCGTTCCGCCGCCAGCACGGTTAGAGTCGCCAGGGGCGCCACCATCGGGGCATGATTGACATGGATGGTTTTGAGCGGGATGCGCTCCATCCCTTCCGGCAGATCCTTGACGGGCGTGAAGAGGCGCTCGCGCATGGCCTCGACGGTCAGGCTCATCAGGGGCTCGGGTGCATATCGCAGGTCGTAGCAAATCACGCCGTTGCGGAAGCGGGGATGACGGGAGATCGGCAACACCGGGGCAATACAGCCAAGCCGGGCCTGGTAGCGGCTGGAGACATGCAGAAAGGGCTCGCCCTTGGCTACCAACTCCTCCACCTTGCCCCGCTCACGCAGACTCAAGGCATAGGCGAAGAGGCGCGGCTGATGGGCCTTGAGCAAGGCCGCTAACTGGAGGGTGGCGCGAACATCGGCCAGGGCGTCGTGAGCCTGAGCATGCTCAATGCCATTGGCAAGGGTCAGATGTTCTAACCGGAAGGAGGTTACGCCTTCCCCGTTGGCTGGCCACTGGATACCCTCGGGACGTAGGGCATGGGCCAGGCGCAGGACATCGATGATGTCCCAGCGTGAGTTGCCGTTTTGCCACTCGCGGGCATAGGGATCGATAAAATTGCGGTAGAAGAGGTTGCGAGTAATTTCATCATCGAAGCGAATGCTGTTGTAGCCCACCCCGCAGGTACCGGGCTTGGCCAGTTCACGTTCGATAGCGGCGGCGAAATCCGCCTCGGGCACCCCCTCACGCCAAGCGCGCTGAGGGCTGATGCCTGTCAACAGGCACGCATCGGGATGGGGAAGCAGATCGTCCGCGGGGCGGCAAAAGAGGATTAACGGCTCGCCAACCGGGTTGAGATCTTCGTCGGTACGCAGGCCGGCAAACTGACAGGGGCGATCCCGGCGTTGATCCGCGCCCCATGTCTCGTAGTCGTGCCAGTAGAAGGTCTTGCTCAAGCCCCAGTTCCGCTCTGACCCCTGACCTCTGACCACCTGATCCTGGCCAGGTTGCCAAATGTCACCGCCAGGGATTTCATCCCTGAAAAAGCCAAAAGCCAGGTAAGACGCGAGCATCCTCCCCGAACTCGTGGGGAGGACGCCTGCGAGATTAAATCTTCTCTTTGATACGGGCAGCCTTGCCGGTGCGACCACGCAAATAATAGAGCTTGGCGCGGCGTACATCGCCACGGCGCTTAACCTGGATGGAATCGACCACGGGGCTGTAGGTCTGGAATACACGCTCCACGCCTTCGCCATGAGAGATTTTTCGGACGGTGAAAGCCGAGTTCAAACCGCGATTACGCTTGGCGATGACGACACCCTCGAAGGCCTGAAGTCGCTCGCGGGCGCCTTCCTTAACCTTGACTTGCACCACCACGGTGTCTCCGGGGGCGAAATCGGGGACCACGCGGCCCATTTGCTCTTTTTCGAGTTCCTCGATGATGTTCATGCTCTTTCGCTCCTGTTCTCACCCGGCGTCTTGTTGCGCGAGGATAAACTGATCCAGCAACGCCTGTTCCACTTTACTCAGGGAACGACGCTGCAATAAATCGGGCCGGCGCAGCCAGGTCCTGCCCAATGCCTGCCCGAGCCGCCAACGTTCGATAGCCCCATGGTCTCCACTCAGCAGCACCGACGGGACCGGCCGGCCGTCGATCTCCGACGGTCTGGTGTAGTGAGGATGATCCAGCAAACCATCCACATGCGAATCCTCCCGAGCCGAGTCCGGGTGACCCAGTGCCCCCGGCAGCAGGCGGATGACAGCATCCATGACCATCATGGCCGGTAACTCGCCGCCACTTAAAACATAGTCACCGATGGACCACTCCTCGTCCACCCAGCCATCGATGAGGCGCTCATCAATCCCTTCGTAACGGCCGGCTATCAGTATCCAGCCGCTAGCCTGAGCAATGCTCGCCATCTCGCCTTGATCCAAGAGCCTGCCCTGGGGGCTGAGATAGGCCACACGACTTTCCGGTGCCTCGGCCCGGGCGACTGCCAACGCCGCTCTCAAGGGCTCCACCTTCATCACCATACCAGGACCGCCCCCGTAGGGCCGATCATCCACGGTACGATGTGGATCCAAAGCGTAATCGCGCGGATTCCACAGATGAAGCTCGGCAATGCCCTGTGCCAGTGCTCGCGCTACGACCCCCTCATCCTCCAGGGCCCGGAACATGGCCGGGAAG
>JBATOB010000279.1:0-6753 GCA_049290655.1 Chromatiaceae bacterium
CCAGCAACCAGGTAGCGGCGATGGCCCCACCCACGGCGACCAGCGGGGCCGGCGCCTGGGGCCAACGCCGCTCCAGGAAGATCAACACCAACAGGGTGGCCGCCGCCATGGCCAGCGTGGTCAGCGAGGTCTGCGGCAAATGGTGCGCGAGACTGACGATATCGCGGAAAAAGCCCGCCTTCTCGATATGGACCCCGAGCAGCTTGGGCACCTGGTCGAGCACGATGACCAGGCCGATGCCGGCCTTGAAGCCGGTCAAAACGGGCGTCGAAATGAAGTTGGCGACGAAGCCCAGGCGCAGGACACCCGCCAGCAGCAGCATGACGCCCACCAGGCCGGTCAAGGTCGCGGCGGCGGTCACGAGCTGGGCCGGGTCACCGTCCGGCACCGCCAGCCCGAGCTGGGTTCCGGCCAGGATGGCGAGGGTAGTCGTCGAACTGACGCTGAGCACCCGCGAGGAACCGAGCAGGGCATAGATGACCATCGGCACGAAGGCGGTATAGAGGCCCACCGCCACCGGCAGCCCGGCCACCGTCGCATAGGCCATGGCCTTGGGCACGACGACGGCCGCCGCCGTGAGGCCGGCGACCAGGTCGAACCGAATGGACCCATCGACCGGATGGGTTGCCCCCGTGGCTTGATCCTTACTCATCATGTCTCCTCCACCGCCCTTGGCCGGACGGCATCATTTCCGGGTTGATGGTTACTGGACCGACGAACCCTGGCTCACGGCCGAGACCATTGGTAAGCCGTCCTGGCGGTGTCAGGGACATCCCAGCCCCTTCCGCCCTGACTGATTAGGATGAGGCCGGGACGCTTGATTCCTGATCCGCGATCTCCAAGCCTGGGGCGACATCCCCGACCAGCGGCGAAAGGCGCGCGTCAGGGCGCTGATCTCGCCATAGCCTAGGATAGTCGCGATCTGGCCGACGGACAGGGCCGTGTTCGCCTGCAACTGGCAAGCGATGTCATACCGGACCTCCGCCACCAAGGCCTTGAAGCTGGTGCCTTGCTCCGCCAGGCGGCGGTTGAGGGTCCGGGGGTGCAGGGAGAAGAGTTCCGCGACCTCTGCCTGGGAACCCCGGGCGGTGGTGAGCAGGGTGCGCGGCGTGCAACGCAAGCGGCCGACCAGATCGGTCTGGCTTAGATTAGCCAAGGCGACAATCCGCTGCTCGATTTCCTGGCGCCGAGCGGGATCGGCCCCCGGCAGGGCCTGGTTGAGCCACTGCGCGGGAAAGACCAGGGCCGTCTGTTCGCGATCGAAGCGCAAAGGGGCCTGAAAGCAGCGGCGGAAAGGGGCGATATCCTCGGGTTGGCGGTGAGCAAACAAGACCTCGCTGGGGAGCCAGGCGGGACCGCACAGCAAACGCATGATATTCAAGCAGATGGCCATGGCGCCGTCATTGATCTGGTCGGTTCCCTCCCCCGGGCGATAAATCAAGTAGCTCAGCACCGCCATCTCGCCCTCCAGGGACAAGAAGGGCGCCGCGCCCCGGTCGTGCAGGTGCAGATTGAGCACCAGACTACGCAGGACCGTGCCAACATCCGGCGCATGGGGGAGCAGTTGGCCGATCAGACCCAGGCACTCAGGCCCAGCGCGCTGGCCGAGCAGCAGGCCGAAATGAGGACAGCCTGTCCGTGTTGCGCAGGCCTGCAGCAACCGGCCTAGGATCGGGAAGGCGATCATATTCTCGGCATCGCTGAACAGCGTCTCCACCAAGCCCAGGGGACCGATCAGGTCCGCCAAATCCACGCCCAACTCCTCCAGCAGCGCGGACACCCCGACCATGGGGCCAACCCTGATGCTGCCTTCAAGGACAGGAAACTCTCGAAGGCCTACTTTCGGTAGCGCCATGCCCCATGCCATGGGACGGGCTACCATTCATTGATACAGACCCTCGGAAATTTGTCGCAATATGTCAAGCAGACTTCGGCCCTTCAGGTAATAATCACGGCAGGGTGCGAGTTGACCAAGCCGCGCTCAGGGTCAGGTGCTTTGATGATGAATTCAGTTGCCCGGATGGCGGCGGTCTGAGATGGAGCAAACCCCATCGAGTGCATCTTACTCACATCAAGCGGTGGAACCATGAGAAGCCCTGCACCCGTCCCAAGCCAGCCATCTCCAGCGGCTTGGAAATTATCAAGAATCCCAATTGCCGCCATCCAGTCATCCTTTTGGAGACGATTCGCATGAAGATATTTTCGGTGACCTTGCTGGTCGCCCTGGGTCTTGTCGCTGGCATGAGCCAGGCGGCCGACGCGGGGCCGGGCCATGCTCCCCCGGGCTCCCCCAGCGCGACGACGACGATCAGCGGCAAGCAACTGCCCGCGCCCGAGCCAGCCTTCGGCGGCGTGATCAAGCCCGATGCCCTTCAATCGAGGCCCTGGTGGGCGCCGCGCATCGTGCCGCCCAAAGAGGCGCCCAACGTCCTGCTCATCATCACGGATGATGCCGGGTTCGGCGTGCCTGGCACCTTCGGCGGCGTCATTCCGACGCCCACGATGGACAACATCGCCCAGAACGGTTTGCGCTACAACAACATCCATTCCACCGCCCTCTGTTCGCCGACCCGCGCCGCCCTCATCACCGGGCGCAACCACCATTCGGCAGGGTTCGGCGTCATCTCGGAGCAGTCCACCGGATTCCCCGGCTATAACAGTATCATCAGTGAGGATAAGGCCACCATCGGGCGCATCCTGCTCGATAACGGCTACGCCACCTCCTGGTTTGGCAAGGACCATAACACCCCGGCCTTTGCCGCTAGCCAGGTCGGGCCCTTCGACCAATGGCCGACCGGCATGGGCTTCGAGTACTTCTACGGTTTCGTGGGCGGCGATGCCAACCAGTGGCAACCGAACCTGTTCCGCAATACCACCCAGATTTACCCCTTCCAGGGCAAGCCGGAATGGAACCTGATCACCGGCATGGCCGACGACGCCATCGATTACCTCAATCGCATCAACCAGATCGACCCCAGCAAGCCGTTCTTCGTCAAGTACGCGCCCGGCGCCACCCATGCGCCCCATCATCCGACCAAGGAATGGGTGGACAGGATCAGCGCCATGCACCTCTTCGACGGTGGCTATGAGAAGCTGCGCGAGCGGATCTTCGAGAACCAGAAGCGCCTTGGGGTGATCCCAGTCGATACCCAGTTGGAGCCCTGGCCGAAAGACGTCCTCAAGCCCTGGGATCAACTCAGCCCAGAGGAGCAAAAGCTCTTCATCAAGCAGGTAGAGATCTTCGCCGCCTATGCCGCCTACAACGACCACGAGATCGGGCGGGTCATCCAGACCATCGCGGACATGGGCAAGCTCGACAACACACTCATCATCTATATCAACGGCGACAACGGCACCAGCGCCGAGGGCGGCCCGCTGGGCACCCCGAACGAGGTCGCCTTCTTCAACGGCGTCAACATGATGCCGGTGGCCGACCAGATGAAGTGGTACGACGTCTGGGGCACCGAACAGACCTACAACCACATGTCGGCGGGCTGGTCCTGGGCCTTCGATACGCCCTTCACCTGGTTCAAGCAAAACGCCTCCAAGCTCGGCGGCATCCGCCAGAACATGGCCGTCTCCTGGCCGGCGCGCATCAAGGACAAGGGCGCCCTACGCGATCAGTTCATGCACATCATCGATGTGGTGCCCACCATCCTCGAAGTAACCGGCATCCCCGCGCCCGCAACGGTGGACGGCATCAAGCAGGCGCCGATCGAGGGCACGAGCTTCGCCTACACCTTTGACGAGAAGAACGCCAAGGCGCCGTCACACCACAAGACCCAGTATTTCGAGATGATGGGCCAGTGGGCCCTGTATCACGAGGGCTGGCTCCTCAGCACCAAGGTCAACCGCGCGCCCTGGGAGGCCTTCGGTGCCGCCAATCCCGACCCCCTCAACAACCAGGTGCTCGAGCTCCATGACCTGAACAAGGACTTCAGCCAGTCCCAGAACATCGCCGACAAGCATCCGGACAAGGTGAAGGCAATGAAGGAGCTATTCATCGAGGAGGCGAAGAAGCATCAGGTCTTCCCGCTGGATGCCTCGGTGGCCGCCCGTATCGTCGCCCCGCGCCCGAACATCACCGCCGGTCGCACGGAGTTCGTCTATACGCACCCGATGGTCGGCCTGCCCCAGGGCGATTCGCCGTTCCTGCTCGATAGCTCCTACACCATCACCGCGGACATCGATGTGCCCGAAGGTGGAGCGGACGGCATGATCCTGACCTCGGGTGGGCGTTTCGCCGGCTATGGCTTCTATCTGCTCAAGGGCAAGCCGGTGTTTCTCTGGAACCTCATCGACCTCAAGCGGGTGAAATGGGAAGGCCCCGAGGCGCTCACGCCCGGCAAGCACAGCCTGGAGTTCGACTTCAAATACGACGGCCTCGGTGTCGGCACCCTCGCCTTCAATAACATGAGCGGCCTCGGTCGCCCCGGCACCGGCACCCTAAAGGTGGACGGTAAGGTCGTCGATACGAAGAAGATGGAGAAGACGCTGCCCATGATCCTGCAATGGGACGAGAGCTTCGACATCGGCTCCGACACCCTGACCGGCGTGAACGATGCGGACTACCAGCCGCCGTTCCCGCTAACCGCCAGGCTCGATAAGCTGACGATCAAGGTCGACCGTCCGGAGCTCTCGCCCGAGGATATCCAGAAGCTGAAGGAAGGCGCAGCCAAGACGGCGGCGGGCAGGGAATAGCCATCCCCTCGCGTCATCCGCAGGCCCGGGTCGCTCGGCAACGGGCGGCCCGCGGCCTTAGCCCTATTGCCGGTACCCAGGAGCCAAGGACGGCGCCAACGCCCCATAGTCACCGGCTGCCTAAGCCATGGCTGGGGAATAGCGCTCATCACCCATGCCGTCAGACCCGTCTTGTGAGCACCAGCTCATGAAAACAGTCGATCGCGAGCCCCGTCGTACACCAGCCGGCCTGGCGCTGGTCGGGGAAGGAAGCTGCCGCATGGCCGCCTTGCTCCCCTTGCCCGGGTTGCTGCGGGAGCTCGGCCAGGACCCCGACCGCCTGATCGGCGAGGCCGGCCTGGACCTCGCGCTCTTCCAGGACGCGGAGAACACCATTCCCTTCGTGGCGATGGGCCGCCTGCTGATCCACTGCGCCGAGGCGACCCAGTATCCCCATCTGGGCCTGGAACTCGGGCTGCGATCCGGGCTGGAGACCCTGGGCCTACTCGGGAAACTCGCCGCCGCCGCGCCGGACCTTGGCGGTGCCCTGCGCGCCATCATCCTGTATTCGCATCTCCATGATCGCGGAGCCGTCCCTTTGCTGTGGGAGCGTGGCGATCAGGCGATGGTCGGCTATGTCATCCACTGGCCGGATGTGCCTGGCACTCACCCGATCTACGACGGCGCCCTGGCGATCCTCTTCAAGGTCCTGACGACCCTGGGAGGTCCAGATTGGCGGGCCACCGAGGTCGCGCTGCACCCGGCGCCGAATCGGGATCTGGCCCCTTACCGGACCTTCTTCCGTTGCCCTCTGCGCATTGGGGCCCGGCACGCGGCCGTAGCCTTCCCCGCCGTCTGTCTGACCCGGCCGCTGGAGGGGGCCGATGCGCTCGCCTATGTGCGCGTCTTGCGGGAGATCGAGGCCATGGAAGCCCCGCGCGGTATCGGATTTCGCAAGCGGGTCGAACGTGTTTTGCGTCGCTGGCTGATCGCTGGCGACCCATTGGGCGGAACCAGCCTGGAACAGATGGCCGCGCTCTTTATAGGCTGCACCCGCGCACCCTCAACCGCCGCCTCCAGGCCGAGGGCACGAGCCTTCGGACCCTCCTTGACGAAAGCCGCTATCGGATCGCGCGCCAGCTCCTGCGCGATACCCTGTTCAGCGTCGAGGATCTGGCGGTGGCGCTCGGCTATGCCGATGCCACGGCGTTCAGCCGGGCCTTCCGCCGCTGGTCCGGGACATCCGCCAGCCGCTGGCGCGCCACCCAGCCCGGGGTTGAACGGACGGACGCCGCCGGAGGGGGCCGCGACCCGATTCGGCCGGCCCACGACCTGGAGGCAGGCGTGTGATGTGTCGGAAAATGTCAGCCCAACACCGCGGGATCTCGTCATAATCGCGCGGTACATTGCAGACGCCCGATCACGGATCGGTCCGACGATGTTAAAAATTGACGGCAGTACCTTTACGCCCTCATCGCCGATAACCCACAGGAAAATCCGATGAAAGCCGCTATTCACCTCCTGCCTTCGTTACTTCGGGGGACCGTGCTCCTATTCGCGGCCGCCTCGTGCCTCGCAACCGAGATACAGACCACCGGGGTGCCAGGTTCTGCCAGCGCCACCACGACCATCAGCGGCCACCACCTGCCGCCACCCGATCCGAAGTTCGGCGGGGTGATCAAGGAGAAGGCATCCGATTCAAGACCCTGGTGGGCGCCACGTGTCGTGCCGCCGAAGGAAGCGCCCAACGTGCTGCTCATCATGACCGACGATAGCGGCTTCGGCGCGCCGAGCACCTTCGGCGGCGTGGTCCCCACCCCGGCGCTCGACCGCATCGCCAACGCTGGGCTGCGTTACACTAACTTCCACTCCACCTCGCTCTGCTCACCCACCCGAGCGGCCCTGATCACCGGGCGCAACCACCACGTGGCCGGTTTTGGGGTGGTGGGCGAGATCGCGACGGGGTTCCCCGGCTATGACTCGGTCATCCGCAAGGAGAACGGTACCATCGGCGAGATCCTGAAGGGGAACGGATACGCAACCTCGTGGTTCGGCAAGAACCACAATACGCCC
>JBATOB010000280.1:0-2072 GCA_049290655.1 Chromatiaceae bacterium
TTTCTCCTCGACATCGATGACCGCCTGGTCGCCCACGAGCTGCTTGAGCACATCGATATTCACGGCCACGCCTGCCGGCCCCTCTGTCACAAGTTCGGGGAAGAGCGCTCGCAGCGCGGCGAGGTTCTCCGCCTTAAGGTTGGGGGATTGGGTTGCGGGGTCGGCGGCGGTCAGTTTCTGCATGGTGATTTCCTTGTTTAACCCCGAAAGGCACGAAATACACGACTATGGGTTCGGCGCCAGCGGTTCTTGGCAAGTACGCCGTGACAGGCAAGGGGATGGATCAGCGCACAGCCACCATCGCTGCCAATTGGCTCCAACTCAAAAATAGTCTGTTCCTATGGCCAGGGAGTGGACGGAAATCCCAGCGACGATAAAAGGCTAGCGCGCGGTCATCGATGCAATCAAGGATGACGGCGATAAGGGGGAAGGTCTGTCCGGCGTCATGGCTGTCGCGCAGGGCTTGGGCGAGCAGGCGCCGACCCAGACCCTTACCTTGCTCGGCGACTTGCACGCCGAGCCAAGCCAGCAGGGTGACCGGCAGGGCCCGCCGCGGCAGGCGCCGAACGAGTTCCGGTGGCAAGGCGCCAAAATCCACCTGAGCGGTGGCCAGTGTATAGAAGCCGGCAATCGATCCCGCCTGATCTACCAGGACCTTGGTTGCGGACAGGTGTTTGTCCCGATGCTGCAGTGCCTGGTGCGCGAGCCACTCATCGACCTTTGCCTGCCCGCAGCGAAACGCCGACCGGGCATGAGGGTGTCGGAGAGCCTCAAGGCGATATCCGGGTGGGAGGAGGACGGTGCTCATTCGCCATGCATCAGGGCCCCCAGGTCCTCCTGTCCCTGGGTGAGGACGACCGGTTCCTGCAGCGCCCGCCAAAACACCAGTTGCTCGGAGGGGGTCAAGGCGATCAATTGCTTCTCGGCGGCTTGCACCTCGCGCTCGGCCTGGGCGACGACCACGGAACGGACATAGTCACTGACGCTGATATGGCGCAGTTCGGCCGCCCGCGCCACGCAGGTCTTACTGGCCGGGTCGAGGCGGATCATGAGGCT
The DNA here is from genome assembly GCA_049290655.1 of Chromatiaceae bacterium. Taxonomy (GTDB): domain Bacteria; phylum Pseudomonadota; class Gammaproteobacteria; order Chromatiales; family Chromatiaceae; genus M0108. The sequence continues at coordinate 1,057 of JBATOB010000280.1, forward strand.
GGTGGATGAAATGGCCATGCTTAACCAATAAGTCATGGGAGAAGCCAAAAATGTATAACGAACCGCAATACAGTTCAATCAAACGATATCGATCAGCGCGGCCATAACCCGACCTTTGTATCCGGTCTCAGGTACCCCCGAGGCCACCAGACCCGCGATCAGGAGTCATGCCACCGTCCTGGCTAATGGGCCTGCTCCCGAAACTGAAGGGATGCCAGGCGGGCATAGAGTCCCCCTTGGGCCATGAGGGCCTCGTGAGTGCCAGCCGCCACCAGGCAGCCCTGGTCGAGCACCAGGATGCGATCGACCTGGCGCACCGTCGCCAGGCGATGGGCGATGACGATGCTGGTGCGGCCCACCATCAGCTCCGTCAGGGCCAGTTGCACCAAGCGCTCGCTCTCCGCGTCCAGGGCGCTGGTGGCCTCGTCCAGCAAGAGCAGGACCGGGTCCCGGAGGATGGCGCGGGCGATGGCGAGCCGCTGGCGCTGCCCGCCGGAGAGCCGCACCCCCCGCTCGCCCAGGAAGGTGTTGAAGCCGTCCGGGAGCCGGTCCAGGAACTCGCTGGCGTGGGCGGCATCCGCGGCGCGGCGCACCGCCGCGTCGGGCACCTGATCCAGGCCGTAGCGGATGTTCTCCCAGGCGTCGGCGCCAAAGATCACCGGGTCCTGGGGGACTAGGGCGATCTGGCGGCGCAACTCCCCCGGTTCCAGGTCCCGCAGGTCCAGACCGTCGAAGTGCAGGGCGCCCGTCTGAGGATCGTAGAAACGCAGCAGGAGTTGGAAGAGGGTGGTCTTGCCGCCCCCCGAGGGGCCGACCAGGGCCACCTTTTCCCCCGGCTGGATCAGCAGGGACAGGTCCTTGACGACCGGGAGGTCCGGATGAGCCGGGTAGGCGAAGCCCAGATCCTGGATCTCGATCCGCCCCTGGGCCGGCCGGGGCAGGGACCGGGGGTGGGCCGGCGCGCGAATGCCGCTCTCGGTGGCCAGGAGCTCCATCAACCGCTCGCTGGCACCGGC
>JBATOB010000281.1:0-1520 GCA_049290655.1 Chromatiaceae bacterium
GCCCTCGCCCGCGCCCTGTGGCCCGGCCGGCCACCCCTGCTACGCCGCGCGGCCTGGCTTGAGGTTGGGCTCGGCCCGCCGGAGCGCGCCCTCGATGCCCTCATGCACTACTGGAGCGTCGCCCCCAGCGACTCGGCGCGCACCCTAGCCCTTGCTCGCCGCCTCGCCCCGACCGCCGGTGATCTGGTGGCCGCCGCTCTCCCGATCTGGCGGCAGGGGCCGAGCGAACCCCTCGTCTATCAGCGCGAACTCATGAACCAGGCACGGCGGGCGCAAGACCTCGAGCTGGCCCAGAGTCTCTGGGACCGGTTGGATCCCGCCAGCCGCGCGCTGGAAGCCCTCCTCTTTCCCTACCTTCAGATCTTGGCCGAGCAGGGGCACTACACCACCGCGGAACGGGTCTGGAGCGAGGCCTGGGGCGATCCCCCCGGCGTCGTCAATGGGGGCTTCGAGGAGCCGCTGACGCCGCTCGGCCCCGACTTCCAGCCGGGCTGGGCCACGCCTGGCTGGCGCCACGCCAGCGGCGGCGAGGGCTTCCGCATCACCACCGATACCGAACGGGTCTATGCGGGTCGTCACAGCCTGCGCATCGACTTCGCCGGCACCCACAACGTCAATCTCGGCCAGCCGACTCAGATCATGCGCGTGGCCCCCGGCGGACGCTATCGCCTCACCGGGCAGTGGGCGGCCGACGAACTCGGCACCCGCTCCGGCGTCTTCATCGAACTCTATACGGTCGATGCCCAACCGGCGGCGCGAGTCCAAACCGAAGCCCGCCGCGGCAGTTGGGATTGGGCGCCTATCGATCTCCAGCTCGATGTCCCGGATACGGGTCTGTTGCTGGGTCTGCGCGTGCGGCGCGCGGCCACCAATGCCATCGACCGCCAACTGGCGGGGACACTCTGGCTCGACGACTTCACCCTCACCCGTCTGCCATGAACAGCGACTGGTCGCATCAGGTCGCCCTGGCCCTGCTCACCGGCCGTTCCGGCCCGGCGGTGCTGGGGCACCTCGACCCGCTGCTGGTCTGGCTGGGGAATCCCGACAATCCCAGGGTTGCCGTGCTCGACGAGGCGATCGCGCGCCGCGGCCTCACCCGTGCCCTCGCCGGTGACCGCGCCTATGCCCTGCTCGACCAACTGCTTTTCGCCGGGCCCCCCGGTCAACCGGCACGCATCCTGGGCTTGGGCGATGCCACCGACCCGGCGGCCGTCCGCCGGCGTTATCGCCATCTCATCCATGCCTATCATCCCGACCGCCAACCCCAGCGAGGGGCGCAACTCAACGGCCGGCTGGAGGCAATCAACCTCGCCTATGCGGCCTTAACCGAGTGGCCCCACCACGCCGCGGTATCCCATGACCCCGCCCAGCCCATTCCCGTGCGCAGCCGAGTGCATGCCCGGCGCCATCGCCTTCGGCGTGCCCCGCGATCCTTGCCCTTCATCGTCGAACGTATCCGCCAGGCCCTCGGCAGTGCGGCCAGCTTCGAGCAGCGCTTCTTCACGGGACTGGTCCTGATC
>JBATOB010000282.1:0-2390 GCA_049290655.1 Chromatiaceae bacterium
GCCTACAGGGACGTATTCACGGCGGTCCGGAAACCGGCTGCCCGCGACAGGCCCTGGGCTCCCTACTGGATGCGCCCCAAGGATTTCAATCCTCGCCACCGCTTGCCCCCGCGAAGATACGGCAGGCGGGGTTGTCCGTCTCGTCCCAGTAGCGATACCCCAGGCCATCCAGCCGCTGGAGGAGTTCGGGACGTTCCGGGGCGGCAACCTGCAAACCCATCAGCACCCGCCCGTAGGCGGCACCATGATTGCGGTAATGGAACAGGCTGATATTCCAGCGCCGCCCCAGCCCGGTCAGAAAATTCAGCAGGGCACCGGGGCGCTCGGGAAATTCAAAGCGCACCAGCATCTCGTCGGCGAGGCCCTGGGCGTGACCGCCGACCATGAAACGGATGTGGAGCTTGGCGGTCTCGTTCTCCGTCATGTCCACCACCCCAAAACCCCTATCCCCCAGCCGGGCGAGAAGTTCCCCGCGCTCCTCATCGCCCCGCCCCAACTCGACGCCCACGAAGACCTGGGCCCGGCGCCGGTCGGCATAGCGGTAATTGAACTCGGTGATCTGGCGCCTGCCCAGGGCGCGGCAGAATTCCAGGAAGCTGCCGGGCCGCTCCGGGATCTCCACCGCTAGCAAGGCCTCCCGACGCTCGCCGAGTTCGGCGCGCTCGGCGACATGGCGTAGCCGGTCGAAATTGATATTGGCCCCGCTCTCGATGGCCACCAGGTTCTGGCCCTGGATGCCCGTCGCCTGGACATGGCGCTTGAGCCCCGCCAGGGCCAGGGCCCCGGCGGGCTCGGCGATACCGCGGGTATCGTCAAAAATATCCTTGATGGCGGCGCAGATCTCGTCCGTGCTCACCAGAATCACCTCATCCACCCGCCCCTGGGCGACGCGGAAGGTCTCCTCCCCGATCAGGCGCACCGCCACGCCGTCGGCGAAGAGCCCCACCTGGGGCAATTCCACCCGGTGGCCGGCGGCCAGGGCGCTATGGAGGGTCGGGGCATCCTCGGGCTCCACCCCAATCACCTTCACCTCGGGCCGCACATACTTGATGTAGGCCGCTATCCCCGCGATCAGGCCCCCGCCGCCCACGGGCACATAGACGGCCTGCAGCGGCTGGGGGTGCTGGCGCAGAATCTCCATGGCGATGGTGCCCTGACCAGCGATGACATCCGGGTCGTCGAAGGGATGGATGAAGGCAAGGTTGCGCTCTGCCGCCCAGATCAGCGCCTGGGCATAGGCCTCGTCGTAGGAATCGCCATGGAGCACGGCCTTGGCACCGAACCCGCGCACAGCCTGGACCTTGATGGCGGGCGTGGTCCGGGGCATGAGGATGGTGGCCTGGACCCCCAGCCGCGCCGCGCCCATGGCGACCCCTTGGGCATGATTGCCCGCGGAAGCGGCGATAACACCGCGGTTCAGGCTCTCTTTGTCCAGGTTGATCAGTTTGTTATAGGCGCCACGCAGCTTAAAGGAAAAGACCGGCTGCAAGTCCTCGCGCTTCAGCAGCACCTGGTTGCCCAGGCGCCGCGACAGCCCCTCCGCCCGGGTCAGCGGCGTCTCCCGCGCCAAGTCATAGACCCGCGCCCGCAGGATCCGTTCGATATAGTGATCAGCCATCTTGTCATCTTACCCGCAAGCCGACGGCCTGGGGAGGCTTTGCTATCATGGCGGCGATTTCAACAAGCGGACGAGGAGCACAAGATGACCCAAGACGACATGAAACGCCTGGCCGCCGAGGCCGCCCTCGACTATGTGCAAGGAGGCCTGGTGGGGGTAGGCACCGGCAGTACCGTCAACCACTTTATTGACTTTCTGGCCAAGATCAAGGAACGGATCGAGGGGGCCGTCTCGAGTTCCGAGGCCTCTACCCAACGCCTGGAGGCCTTGGGCATCCGGGTATTCGATCTCAACGAGGTCGGCGGTCTGTCCCTCTATGTGGATGGCGCCGACGAGTCCAACCATCGCCTCGAACTAATCAAGGGCGGGGGCGGTGCCCTGACGCGGGAAAAGATCGCCGCCGCCGCCAGCGACAAGTTCGTCTGCATCGCCGATGAGAGCAAACTCGTGGAGGTCATGGGCCGCTTCCCCTTGCCGGTGGAGGTCATCCCCATGGCCCGGAGCTACGTCGCCCGGGAATTGATCAAGCTGGGAGGCACCCCGGTCTGGCGCCAGGGCCTGGTGACCGACAATGGTAACGTTATCCTGGATGTGGAAGGCCTGGCCATCCATCAGCCCCGGGAACTGGAGCAGGTCATCAACAACATCCCCGGCGTGGTCACCGTGGGCCTCTTTGCCCTGCGCGGGGCGGATGTCTTGATTCTGGGAACGGCGGCGGGGGCGCGGCGGCTAGGGCCGGTTTAGAGCCGACATTTTCAGCACCACGGAAAAC
>JBATOB010000283.1:0-10148 GCA_049290655.1 Chromatiaceae bacterium
CCTCCGCCATTGCCTATGAGATTGCCGCCCGGGCCGGCTACCGTCAGTCGGTGCCCAAGGCGGGTCCCCAGCTTATGGAGCCCATCATGAAGGTGGATGTCTTTACCCCGGAGGATCATGTCGGCGATGTAATTGGCGATCTCAATCGCCGGCGGGGCATGATCCGGGCACAGGAGTCGGGACCCAATGGCGTGCGCGTCAAGGCCGACGCCCCCCTAAGCGAGATGTTCGGCTACATTGGCGATCTGCGCACCATGACCTCGGGACGTGGCCAATTTTCCATGGAATTCTCTCATTACACGGCCTGTCCCAAGCCGGTGGCCGAGGCGGTCATCAAGGAAGTCCACGAACGCAAGAAGGGCTGATCCTTCAGCCCCACTGCATTGAATACCCGCCGACCAGGTCGGCGGGCCTGGTTCAGCCCCGATGGCGCGGGCAGGACCCACCGGGTCCGCCGCCCTGAAACATAAAGAGAGAGGCGACATGCTTTCCGAGCACCATGACATCGATCACGAATTCCCGGAATACCACCAAAAACTTGAGGCCCTGTGCGCCATCGACGCCGGTTTCACCGATCTGGTGCAGTGCCACGACCGCCTTGACGATGAGATCCGCGAGCTTGAGGAGCAAGGTCTGCCTATTGGCGATATGGAAATCGAGGCCATGAAGTTCCGCCGCGCGGAACTCAAGGACAAGATTTATATCCGGTTGCGCAAGGGCTGAGATTTTAGCCTGGCCTGGGTCCCCGCGCCCAAGGGTGGGAGACGAGGGTCAGGCGCTGGCGGTCCGTCCTTCAGGCACGGGAATCTCTGTCCGTGCTCGACGGATTTATTCCTGCTTGAGGTGTGCTTGGGCGGACTGGGCATGCCCGCTAACCCCAGGCGACGAATATCCCCGAAGAGTAGTAGCGGGTCAGCCCTCGAGACAGTATTCTGCCGCATCGAAAAGTTTGACCCGACGAGCGGGGCTTGCTGAAGCTTGGGGTTGGTTAAGGTTATCCAACCTTTTCGGGCGTAGCGGGTTAAAAACATCAAGTCCAGACCTGTCCTGTCCTGGCCTTGAAACTTGAACGTATTGCCGGGATGGAAATTTTCAAGGGGTCCGCAATAAACGGCAACCGCTGAGGCGCGACGCCCGCTCACCACTTCGGTTGTTCGCTACACTTATTCCGCTTGACGGAGGAAAGTCCATGACGGAAGTCGTCGCAACCAATGAGACCATTCTGGTGGTCGGTGGTGGCATCAGCGGCATGACCGCCGCTCTCGAGGCCGCCGAAACCGGCAAGCAGGTCGTGCTCGTTGAAAAGCGCCCTTATCTGGGCGGCCGTGTCTCCCAACTCTACAAATATTTCCCGAAGCTCTGCTTCCCCACCTGCGGCCTGGAGATCAACCAGCGCCGCGCCAAGATGAATCCCAACCTCCGCGTCCTCACCATGGCCGAGGTTACGGGCATCAAGGGCGACAAGGGCAACTATACGGCCACCGTCAAGCTGTCCCCGCGCTACGTCAACGGCAACTGCACCGCCTGCGGTGACTGCGAAAAGGCGGTCTCGGCGGAGTTTGACGACGAGTACAACTATGGTCTCGGCAAGCGCAAGGGCGCCTATCTGCCCTACCGCATGGCCATGCCGACCCAGTATGTCATCGACCCGCGCCTCATCGGCACCGAGGAGGCCAACAAGGCCAAGGCGGCCTGCAAGTACGACGCCGTCGATTTGGAGATGCAAGAGGAGACCCTCGACTTCCCCTGTGGCGCCGTCATCTGGGCCACCGGCTGGCAGCCCTACGATGCCGCCAAGATTCAGCCCTACGGCTATGACCGCTTCCCCAACGTCATCACCTCCGTCGAGTTCGAGCGCCTGGCCGACCCCCAGGGCCCGACCGGTGGTAAGTTGGTGCGTCCCTCCGATGGCAAGGAAGCGAAAAAGGTCGCCTTCATCCAGTGCGCCGGCTCCCGCGATCGCAATCATCTGCTGCACTGCTCGCGCATCTGCTGCATGGCCAGCCTCAAGCAATGTACCTACGTGGCCGATGCCTGGGGCGCGGAGGCCGACGTAAGTGTCTATTACATCGACATGCGCGCCATAGATCGCTTCGAGGACTTTTACACCAAGGTGCGGGGCATCGAGCAGGTCAAGTTTATCAAGTCCAAGCCGGCCTCCGTCGTGGCGGACAAGGACGGCAACCCGGTTGTCCATGGCGTCGATACGGAAGGTTATAAGCGCTTCGCCGATACTTTTGATCTGGTCGTTCTGGCCGTGGGCATGGAGCCCTCCGTGGACAAGGACAGCTTCCCGGTCGATATCGTCCTCAATCGCGAGGGCTTCATCGAGGCCGACCCAGGCAACGGCGGCGTCTTCGCCGCGGGTTGCGCCTCGGATGCGCTCGATGTGAACCGCGCCGTTCAGCATGCCACCGGCGCGGCGCTGCGCGCCATCCAGGTCGTTAACGGCGCCGCCGGAGTGGAGGGTTAATCAGATGGCAGTAGATAAGAAATTCGCCGGCTACTTGTGCACCGGCTGCGGTATCGGCGAGCGCCTTGATGCCAAGCAACTGACCATGGTGGCCACTCGCGAGGGCAAAATGGCCTCCTGCAAGTCGCACCCCATGCTCTGCTCCGCCGAGGGCGTCCAACTGATCCGTGACGACGTCGCCGCCGGCAACGCGACCCACGTTATGATCGCCGCCTGCTCGCGTCGCGCCAAGATGGAGGCCTTCAACTTCACCGACATCGCCATGTCCCGCGCCAATCTGCGCGAGGGCGTCATCTGGCTGCGCCCGGAGGGCGACGAGCACCAGGAGACCACCCAGGAGATGGCGGATGACTATGTGCGCATGGCCTGCGCCGAGGTGCGCTTCATGACCGTCCCCAGCGGCTCCGGCGAGCAAAGCCTGAACCGCAACCTGCTGGTGGTGGGTAATGGCGTTACCGCCATGACCTCCGCCCTGGAGGCCGCCAAGGCCGGCTACGGCGTCCACTTGGTGTGCGACGAGGGTGTGCTGGGTGGCGTCTACAAGGACCTCTACAAGCGCGTGCCCTTCCGTGCCGCCCCCCAAGGCGTCTCCAACGCCCGCACCGCCCCGCTGCCCCAGCCGGAGGAGCCCGGGGTCGCGGAAATGATCGCCGAGGTCCAGGCTAACCCGCGCATCACCGTCCATCTCAATGCCAAGGTCACCAAAACCTCTGGCGCGCCCGGTCGCTTCTCCGCCGATATCAGCACCGAGTCCGGCGGCACGGTCACTCAGACCTTTGGATCTATCGTCCAGGCCTCGGACTACAAGCCCTACGATGCCAATCGGTTGCCGGAGTTCGCCTACGGCAAGAGCCCGGACGTGGTTACCAACTTCGAGATGGAGAAGCTGGCCAAGACCGCCAATGGCGGGCCGCTGAAGCGCCCGTCCGATGGCAAGGAAGTCAAGGCCGTGGCCTTCATCCAGTGCGCCGGCCAGCGTTCCGATAAGGAAGGGCATCTGCCCTACTGCTCGGGTTTCTGTTGCACCGAGTCCATCAAGCAGGCCATGTACTTCAAGGCCCAGAACCCGGACTGCGACGCTACCATCCTCTTCGACGACCTGCGCACCCCGGGCGCCGCGGGCGAGGACTTCTACCGCGCCGGCCAGCAGGCCCAGGTCACCTTCTCCAAGGGCAAGGCCAGCGAGGTGGTGGCCGAGGGTGGCAAGCTGACGGTCAAGTTCAACGACCTGATCCTGAACGAGGACACGGCCATGGAGTGCGACCTGGTGGTGCTCGCCACCGGCCAGGTGCCCAACACGGGTCCGGACCCCTACGCCCAGTTGGCCGTGGACGAGGCCACCACCGAGGAGGAAAAAGAGGCCGCCCGCCGGGCCCTGGCGGTCGCGCCACCGTCCATCCTCAACCTTGACTATCGTCAGGGCACCGACCTGCCGCAACTCAAGCACGGCTTCGTCGATTCCCACTTCATCTGCTTCCCCTACGAAACCCGTCGCACCGGCATCTACGCCGCCGGTCCCGTCCGCCGGCCCATGGACATGAAGCAGGCCGTCGACGATGCCGCTGGTGCTACCCTCAAGGCCATCCAGGCCGCCGAGAACGCCGCCCGGGGCGCCGGCGCCCATCCGCGGGTCGGGGATCTCTCCTACCCGACCTTCCGCAAGGAAGGCTGCACCCAGTGTAAGCGCTGCACCGTGGAATGCCCCTTTGGCGCCATCAACGAGGACGAGCAGAGGTATCCGCAGTTCAACGAGGCTCGCTGTCGCCGTTGCGGCACCTGCATGGGTGCCTGCCCGGTACGCGTCATCTCCTTCGAGAACTATTCCATCGAGACCGTCGGCCAACAGATCAAGGCCGTGGACGTGCCGGACGAATTCTCCGAGAAGCCGCGCCTCCTGGTCCTGGCCTGCGAGAATGATGCCTACCCGGCCCTGGACATGGCCGCCCAGGCCGGCGGGTCCACGATCAGCCCCTTCGCCCGTGTCATACCGGTGCGCTGTCTGGGTTCGGTGAACCTGAACTGGATCACGGACGCACTCAACTCCGGCTATGACGGCATCATCCTCATGGGCTGCCGTCGCGACGACGACTACCAGTGTCACTTCGTGCGCGGTTCCAAGATGGCCGCCGAGCGTCTGAGCAAGGTCGGCGATACCCTCCAGCAGCTCAGGCTGGAGACCGAGCGGGTCGTGGTCTACGAGGTCGCCATCACCGACGTCCAGCGCGTGCCGCTGTTGATCAACGACATGGCCGCGACGGTCGAAAAGATCGGCATGAGCCCCTTCAAGTTCTGACGAGCCTGGGGCGCGCGGCGATCGCGCGCCCCACGAGAGGAATACCGACAATGAGCGATCTGAACACGGCGATGATCGAAAGGTATCGCACCAACTTCCTCAAGGAGGTGGAGGCGAACGTCGAGGAGGGCGAGTGGGTCAAGATGTGCATGCAATGCGGCGTGTGCTCCGGCTCCTGCCCTCTTGGCAAGTTCTGGGCCCACCCGCCCCAGGAAATCTTCATGATGATCCGCGCCGGCAAGCGCGAGGAGGTCCTGTCCTCCGACTCCATGTGGATGTGCACCTCCTGCTACAACTGCATCGTGCGCTGCCCCCGGGAACTGCCCATCACCCACATCATGCATGGCCTGGCCAGCTACGCCAAGCGCCTCGGCCTGGTGGCGGCGAACCAGCCCACGGCCAAGTTTGCCCAACTCTTCTGGAATAATCTCATGAAGAAGGGCCGCGTCAATGAGCTCAAGCTCGGCCTGGCGCTCTACTTTATGAACGGCTTTGGCGAGGGTATCAAGATCGCCCTCAAGAAGCAGAAGCTGGGCCTGAACATGATGAAGACCGGCCGCATGAATCCCATGGAAATCCTCGGCGGTCATGCCGTCAAGGATCTGAGCGGCTTCCAGAAGGTCATCCAGAAGGCCCAGGAACTGGAAGACGCCCGTATCGCCAAGCACGGCGCTTGAGGAGAAGACATCCATGGCTAAGCGAGAATATTCCTTTTATCCCGGCTGCTCTTCCCAGAAGGGTGCCTCCTCCTCCAACTATCTGGTCTCGGTCCAGGCCATGTGCCAGGAACTCGAGATTCAGCTCAATGAGATCCCGGATTGGAACTGTTGCGCCGCCTCCATCGGCTATGGCGGTGGCGGTGAACTGCCCCGCCTGACCCTGTCGGCGCGTAATATCGCCCTCTCCGAGCAGCACAACGCTGGTCAGGACATCGTCGCCACCTGCGCGGCTTGCTGGCTCTCCACCCGCGAGGCCGCCGAGCGCCTGCACGAGGACCAGTCCCTACTGGCCGAGTGCAATACCGCCCTGGCGGAGGCCGGCCTCAAGCTCAGGAACCAGACCCCCATCAAGCATATGGCGGAGGTTCTCATCGAGGATATCGGTCTCGAGGCCCTCGCCGCCAAGGTCAAGAAGCCCCTGGAGGGCATCAAGATCGCGGGCTATGTGGGCTGCCAGACCAACCGGCCCTTCGGCATCGCCGGTGAGTCCTTCGAGAATCCCCAGTATCTTGACAAACTGGTGGAGGCCCTCGGTGGCGACTCCATTCCGGGCTACGAGATGAAGGTGCAATGCTGTGGTGGTGCCCTGGCCTTCTCCGAACCAGCTAAGTCCCAGGAGATGGTTAAGGGTATCATCGAGTCTGCCTATGACCATGGCGCCGACCTCATCGTCACCCCCTGCCCCGTGTGCCAAATGAACGTCGAGGTCTATCAGGACGAGATCAACGCCACCTACGGCACCCAGTTCAAGATGCCCGTGGTTTATTACTCCACCCTCATGGCCGTCGCCTATGGCCGCAGCGCCAAGGACGCCGCGCTCAACGGCCAGATCATTGCCTCCAAGGCCCTGGATGATCTGGCGGCCAAGTAACCCACAGGCCCTAAGCCCGCCCTTATAGGGGGGCCTCATCCGTCCATAGCCGCCCGACCTAGGTCTTGCACCTGAGTCGGGCGGCTTTTTGATGATGGAGCTTCATCAAGGCGTTCCTGCCGCCAGTTCGCATAGTGGCTGGTGGATGAGAGTTTGTCTTGGCCGGTCCCTTATGGCGCTGGCGTGAGTTGGTGGCGTGAAATCACGACCTTATTGGCGCGGCCAAGCAGCTCGAGCAGGAGCTCGACGCGCTCTTTGCCGGTCTCGGCCAGGATGCTGGCCGGTAGGCCGGCGAAGGGCCCGGTGACGATCTCGACCTGGTCGCCGGGGTGGAAGAGATGTTCCTGGCGCACCACGCCGTCTTCGCTCGCCGTTGCGGCCATGAGCTGCTCCACCAGCCCGGGCGGGACGGGCGCCGGGTCGCCCCCGAAGCGCACCAGGCCCAAAACACCCCGGGTGGAGCGGATGGGTGAGGTGTCCTGAAGCAGTAGGTCCAGCCGCGTGAAGAGGTAGCCCGGAAAGAGGGGCTCGACGACCTCGAGCCAACGCCCGCGCCGGTGTTTCGAACCCTTGATCCGAGGCAGAAAGGTGGCGAACCCCTGCCGCTGGAGATTTTCCTCGGCCAGCCTTTCATCGCGGGCCTTGGTGTGAACGGCGTACCAGTGTTCCATGGGGTCTCTCGATGCTTGTCGCGGGCTAGAGGGCCAGGGCGCCCGCCAGCAAGGGCGCCAGTTCCAGGCGGTTGCTCGGGTGGGGAATGCTGTCGGTGCTCCAGATATGGGTCACCCCGGCCTGGCGCAGGCGCTTCAGGGTGCCTTCCAGAAAGAGAGCGTGGGTGACGAGCACGGAGAGGGATGCGGGCCGGGTGGATGCCAAGGCGGCGACGGCATTCTCCAGGGTGTGGCCGGTGCTGGCGACATCGTCCACCAGCACCAGATGGCGACCGGGAGGCGGTGGGTCCGGGAAGTGGACATCGACCTCCCGGTCGCCGTGCCGCTCTTTCGCGCCGACCCGGTAGTCGAGACCGGCGTGGGCGGCGATGGCGGATACCCACTGGTGAGCCTCTTCGTCCGGACCGATGAGGAGGGGGTTTTCCAGCTCGCGGGCGAGGAAGACGGCCATCAGGGGCGCCGCCGTGAGGCAGTGGGCACGCTTGATCGGAATGGCGTCCTCCAAGCGCGGCACCCGGTGGAGGTGAGGATCGACGGTGATCAGTTCCTCCACCCAGTCCGCCAGGAGTTGGCCAATGATGGGCTGGCTGATGGCCTCGCCGGGGCGGAAGGCCTTGTCCTGGCGCATGTAACAGAGGTAGGGGGCGACCAGCGTCAGGTGGCGTACCCCCAACTCGCGGGCGGCGGCGGCGGTCAGGGCGAGCTCAATGAGTTTGTCGTTGGGGTGATCCAGACTCCGGCACAGGATGACCCGCTCGCCCAGGCCAGCGGGGAGCCGCACCCGGCTCTCGCCGTCGGGAAAGTGGTGGATCTCGACCTCGGCATAGTCGAGACCGGCCGCGCTGGCCAGGTGCTGGGCTTGGTCCCGGTAGTCGGGAAAGCCCAGGATAAGGGTGGGGTGGGAGGTGGCGTTCACGCGGTTTTTCGATCGGTTCACGAATGGGCAATCAGGGGGGTTGGGCTCGCCTAGTGGCTAGGGGCGCTTTACGTAATTCATGCCGAGGCCCCGCACGGGGATGCGCCAGTTGCCGCCGCCATGGCCCTGGCTGTTCAGGGGTGCGGCGATAGCATAGCCCGTATCCTGGCCGGCCAGGGCGCGGGCGAAGCGATAGTCGGCGGGGAAGCGTGCGTAGATGGCATAGAGGGTCTCGCCCTGACGCACCGGGTCGCCGAGCTTGCGGTGCAGCTCGACGCCGGCACCCTGGTCCATGGGGGCCCCCGCCAGGCGGGCGATGCGGGCGATCTGCAAATTGTCAATGGCGGTAACGATGCCGTCCACCGGGGCGGGGACCTCGTGGCGCAGGCTTCCCAGGGGCGGCGGGTCCGGGTTGGCGCCTTGGGCGGCGATGATGGCGCGGAATTTCGCGGCGGCGCGGCCGGATTCCAGGATCTCGCGGGCCAGGGCGTGGCCGGCGCCGCCGCGCACCTCCGGGTCGAACTCCAGGATCTGGCCGGCGAGCAGCAGGGACTTGTCACGCAGGTCCGCCGGGGCCTGGGGATCATTGTCCAGCACCGCCAGGACGTCTCTGGCCTCCAGCACCGGCCCTATGCCCCGGCCAATGGGCTGACTGCCGTTGGTCAGGACCACCTCCAGATGCAGCCCCAGGCTGTCGCCGACGAATTCGAAAAGCTTGCGCAGCCGTAGGGCATCCTGGTGATGACGGACTTTGGCGGTCGGGCCGACGGGGATGTCGATCAGCAGGTGCGTCGCGCCGGCGGCGACCTTCTTGGCCAGGATGGAGGCCACCATCTGACCGGGCGAGTCCAGGGACAGGGGCCGCTCGACGGCGATGAGGACGTCGTCGGCGGGGGCCAGGCGGGCGGTGCCGCCCCAGGCCAGGCAGCCGCGTTCCCGGTGGACGATCTCGTGCAACTGGTCCGGGGACAGATCAACCCGTGCCAGGACCTCCATGGTGTCGGCGGTGCCGGCGGGAGAGGTGATGGCCCGGCTGGAGGTCTTGGGGATGAGGAGGCCATGAGCGGCGACGATCGGCATGACGATGAGGGTAGTCCGGTTGCCGGGCACCCCGCCGATGCAATGCTTGTCGGCTACCAGGTCGGCGCCCCAGTCCAGCCGCTCGCCGCTATCGACCATGGCCCGCGTCAGGTACAAGACCTCTTCCCGCTCCAGCCCCACCTGGGCACAGGCGACGATGAAGGCGGACATCTCGATTTTGGAATAGCGGTTGTTGACGATGTCGCGGGCGATGTCGGCGTATTCCGATTCTTCCAGGCGCTCCCCCCGGATCTTGCGGTGGACGGAGCCCAGGGAGGCCGGTGGCTGGGCCTGGCAGACGGTGACGGGGGCGCCCTCGGGGACACGGATCTGGGCGAAGGCTTGCTCCGACAGCCCCAGTTCGTCGGGGCCGACGATGGCGCCGTCGTCCACCACGTTGAGAACCGCCAGCACCGGCATGGTGTCCCGTCCAGCGAGGATCTCCACCTTGTTCAGGGCCTGAAAGCCTTCGCTGCGGTAATGCGGGCAGTCCCGGTGGAGGAAAGCTACGTTCTCGCGATAGGTATCGATGGCAATCCGCCGCAGTTTCAGGGTGTCCATCGGGTGCCTGGGTTCGCTCTTGGTGCTCTGGGCCGTTGGGGGTCTCGGACGGGCGAGGGTCTCTGGCCCCTGCCCGCCCGCCTATTTTACCTTTAGCAGGTTGCCGGGTATTTGGCGCGATTTTTTGCCCGCCGGGTGCTAACCTGATTCCCTCGAACCCCGCCCAGACGGGATGGCTATTTCATCACGGGAGGCCTTGCCATGTATGTTTTTGGAGTCGTGCTCGAATCGCCTTTCGACGAGGCAGTGGAGCGGGTCAAGGAGGTCCTGGGCGCCGAAAAGCTGGGTCTGGTGAGCGAGGTGGACGTGGGCGGCATCGTGCGCGCCAAGCTGGGCGAGGATATCGGTGGCTACCGCATCCTGGGCGCCTGTGCCCCGGGTCTGGCCAGGCAGGTGATCCGGGCTCAGCCCGCCGCCGGTACCTTGCTGCCCTGCAACGTGGTGATCCGGGCCATAAATGCCGCCAGCACCGCCGTCGATTTCATGGACCCGGTGAGCGTGCTGGCCCTTGCCAGAACCCCGGAGATCGATGCCGTGGCCGCAGAGGCCAGGGCTATCCTGGAA